>CAKTDK010000014.1 GCA_934541205.1 uncultured Eubacteriales bacterium | reverse complement strand
TCATCAGGCTGTTATATTTACAAGAGAAAATGTTGTGGGAATTATAGAGGATTTTGCTAATGAACAGCAAAAGGAAAAAAATAGTAAGAATAATATTGACAATAACTGAAAAAGTTAATAATATAATATAGATCTCATAATATTTCTAAAGGGGGGTGGCTTTGAATGGTATTTGAAAAAGTAGTACAGATAATTGCCGAGCAGCTTGGCATGGATTCAAAGGATATAGCAATGGATACTGAATTCGATGAAATAAATGCGGATTCCCTTGAACTTGTTGGGGTAATTATGGCTGTAGAACAGGAATTCGGTATTGAAGTTGATGATGAAGATATAGAAAAAATAAAATCTGTCGGAGACGTTGTTGAATATATCAATAACAAACTTTAATATTAAAATAAATTCCCCTAAAGGCATTGTCTTTAGGGGAATATGATATAATAAATAAAAAAATTACAAGGAGGCATAAAATGGATCTTGATACATTAAAAAAAAGCTTTAAAAATAAAAATCTTATAAAAACTGCCTGGACTCATTCTTCTTATGCAAATGAAAACAGACAAAAGAATTTAAGTTATAATGAAAGGCTTGAATTTTTGGGAGACAGTGTTTTATCCCTTATAACTTCGGAATATCTTTATAAGAATTTTTCACATATGCCTGAAGGGGATTTGACAAAGATAAGGGCGGCTTTGGTATGTGAAAAGTCTTTATATGAATTTGCAAAAGAAGTGGATTTGGGTTCTTATCTTTATCTTGGAAAAGGAGAAACCGCAACAAACGGCAGGAACCGTTCTTCCATATTGGCAGACGCTTTTGAAGCCACTTTAGCTGCTTTATATCTTGACGGGGGATATGAAAATGCAAAAAAATTCTGTCTTCCTTTTATCGAAGAAAGTGTGGAAAAGGCTATAAATGGGCTTATGTTTAAAGATTATAAAACGTCGCTTCAAGAAATTGTTCAGAAAAATAAAGGTGAAATTTTAACTTATAAACTTGAAAAAGAAGAAGGTCCTGATCATGATAAGAAATTTTATATAAACGTATATTTAAATAGCAATATCATCGGCAAAGGAATAGGAAGAACGAAAAAAGATGCGGAACAAAATGCTGCAAAAGAAGCTTTGGAGCTGATGGGAGAATGAAAAAGCATGCAAATATTCCTATTTTTATACCTCATAAGGGATTTCCTCATGATTGCATTTTTTGTAATCAGAAAAAAATTGCCGGTCAGATAAAAGCTCCTGACGTTGATGAAATAAAAGATTTTATTGAAAAAAGCTTAAAAACCGTTGATAAAAATAAAGAAATACAGATAGCTTTTTTCGGAGGTTCTTTTACTGGAATAGATAAAGAGGAAATGATTTCTTATTTAAAAACAGCATATTTTTATATTGAAAAAGGATATGTTTCAGGCATAAGAATTTCCACAAGACCGGATTACATAGACAAAAGAATTCTTGATATATTAAAAAAGTACGGCGTAAATTCCATTGAGCTTGGAGTTCAAAGCATGGATAATAAAGTTCTTTATCTTTGTGAAAGAGGACATACTTCAAAGGATGTTATAGATGCGGTAAAGCTTATAAAAGAGTATGATTTTGAACTTGTACTTCAGATGATGTGCAATTTATACGGTTCCAAACATGATGACGTTTTTGAAACAGGGAAAAAAATAGCGGCTTTAAAGCCTGACGGAGTAAGAATATATCCTACGATGGTAATAAAAAATACTGCTTTGGAACAGCTTTACAGAAGCGGAAAATATATTCCCGAAAATCTCGAAAATACCGTTGAAATATGTGCAAAGCTTTATATGCTTTTTTATGAAAACGATATAAATGTGCTTAGAATGGGATTATATTCTGATAGGGAGCTTATTGAAGAGGGGAATATAGTTGCGGGATGTTTTCATCCCAGCTTTGGGGAACTTGTTTTTTCAAGGATGTATTTAGATAAGGCAAAAGAGAAAATCAGAGATGGAAAATTTAAAGATAAGGATATTGAAATATTTGTAAAACCGGGCAGTATTTCAAAAATGGCAGGGAATAAAAAGCAGAATGTAACAAAGCTTTTGCAGGAATTTTGTATTAAAAGCATAAAAATAAAGGAAGACAGTACTCTTTCTGATTTTGAAGTAAAAATATTTGAAAGGCAAGTATAAAATTATTTTAAACTTGCCAATTATATAGAATTTATGATATTATTATCTAATAAAAATGTTTTCGGAGTGGATGTAATTGTTTTTAAAGTCACTGGAAATAATAGGATTTAAATCCTTTCCTGACAAAACCGTAATAAATTTTCAAAAAGGAATAACAGCTATAGTAGGACCAAACGGCAGCGGAAAAAGCAATATTTCCGATGCGCTGCGCTGGGTTTTGGGGGAACAAAGCACAAAAAATCTTCGCGGAAGCAAGATGGAAGATGTTATTTTCGACGGTACAAAAAACAGAAAGCCTCAGGGATTTGCTGAGGTTTCTTTGACTATAGACAACAGTGACAGAGCTCTTGATATGGATTATAATGAAATAACCGTTACAAGAAGATATTACAGGTCCGGAGACAGCGATTATTTTATAAATAAAACCCAGGTAAGATTAAAGGATATTAACGAACTTTTTATGGATACAGGTCTTGGAAAAGACGGATATTCCATTATAGGACAGGGAAAAATAGCCGAGATTTTATCGTCAAAGGGAGAAGACAGGCGTCAGATTCTTGAAGAAGCTGCCGGGATATCAAAATTCAGATACAGAAAACTCGAGGCTCAGAGAAGGCTTAATTCCACTAATGATAATCTTTTAAGGCTTAAAGATATAATTTCTGAACTTTCTGAAAGAAAGGAAATGCTTGAAGTTCAGTCTCAAAAAGCTCAGGAATATTTAAAGCTTCGTGACGAAAAAAAGGTTCTTGAAATAAATCTTTGGATAAACAGTATCGAAAAAAATAAAGAATTTTTGAAAAATGCGGATGAAAAGCTTGAAACGGCTCAAAGAGATGTGGATAAAAGTACAAAAGAGCTTGAAGATATTGCGCTTAAAATAGACAATATCTTTAATAAAAGCAATGAAATAACTTCCTTGACGGAACAGCTTCGGGAAGAAATGAAAACGTTTGAACTTTCAAAAAGAGATGTTGAAAACTGTATTTCGATTATTGAAAACGATATAAAATTTAAAGATGAAAATATATTAAAGCTGGAAAATGAAATAGAATTATTTTCTGACAGGACAAAAGAAATAAAAGATAAAATATCAGAAAAAACTTCAAATATTCAGACACTTCTTCAAAAGCATAAAGATTTGGAAGAAGAACTTGAAAATTTAATAAATAAACAAAACGAACTTTTAAATAAAAATACCGTTCACGAAAAGGAGCTTGAGGAGCTTAATTTAAAGCTTATCAGGCTTACCGATATACAGACAGATATAAAAATATTTATGTCTTCCAAAAATTCCGCTTTGGAAACTATGTCTTCAAAACTGGATTTCATATCTTCTCAAACGGAAGAAAAAGAAAAGGAAAAAGTAGTTCGTCAAAATGCTTTAAAAGAATTAAAGACAAAAAAAGAAGAGATTTTAGAAGAAATACAGGGACTTTCCAACGTATTGAAGGCGTATAGCATGAAAATGGAAAGTCAGAAAGAGGATTTTGAAAAAGAAAATTCAAAACTTATAAAAACCGAGCGTGAATTTCTTGACAGCAAAAACAAGCTTAAGCTTTATATAGATATGGAAAATCATTTTGAAGGGTTTGCAAAGTCTGTTAAAACAGTTATGACAGACGCAAGAAACGGTATGCTGAAAGGGATTATAGGCACGGTGTCTTCGATAATTAAGGTATCGGGAGAATATTCTCTTGCTATTGAAACGGCTCTTGGAGGAGCTTTGCAAAATATTGTTACCGATACCTCCGAAAACGCCAAACAGGCTATATATCACCTAAAAAATAGAAAAGGCGGAAGATGTACGTTTTTGCCTTTGGATAATATAAAAGGTGAAAAAATAAAGCTTAATGAAGGCTTTGGAGTAATCGGAATAGGCTGTGAGCTTTTAAGTTATGACAATAAGTTTGACGGTATTATAAAAAGTCTTTTGGGAAGATGCGTCATAGTGGATAACATTGATAATGCTCTTAAAACCGCAAAGGCTAATAATTTCCGCTATAAATGTGTTACCCTTGACGGTCAGATTGTAAATGCGGGAGGCTCAATGACAGGCGGTTCCGCAGTAGGAAACGTAGGATTATTGACAAGAAAAAATGAAATAGAAACACTTCAAAAATCCTGTGTTTCTCTTGAAAAGTCATACACAGAGCTTAAAGAGCGCATAGATATTATAAAATCTGAAATTTCAAAAACAAGCGCGCTTATGGAAGGAAGCATTTCGGAAAAGCGCGAATTTGAAAGCAGTTTATCGGTTATTGAAAACGAAATTTCATCGGCAAGCGCTTATCTTCTTAATATAAATGCGGAAACAGAGGTTTTGATAAAACAAAAAGAAGAAAACGTGCTGCAGATAGAACAGATTTCAAAGGAAATATCGGAAAAACAAAAACAGCAGAGAAAAAATGATGAAGATATAAAAATTTTGGAAAACAAAATAAAAGAGTTTTCTCAAAGTAACGAAGATTTCAATGCAAAAAGAGAAGAAATAACAAATAATATTTCTTCAAATAAGCTTGAAATTTTTGAAACTCAGAAAAATATTGATATGGAAAAGGCCAATATAGAGTCTTTGGAGCAAAGTATATTAAATGATGAAAAATCTATTGATATTAAAAAGTCCGATATCAAAAATGCTGTTTTTGAAAAAGAAGAAAAGAAAAAAGAAATAGAAGCTTTAAAGGAAAAAATATTAAAATATGACGAAAGTATACAAAATAATAATGTTAAAATACAAGAAAAAATAAAAGAGCGACAAAATTGTGAGTTTGAGATAACTAATCTCAGAAAAGAAGAAAAGGAAGAAAATGTCCGAAAGGAAGAGCTTATCAGACAGCTTGAAAAAGCTCAGGGTAAAAAAATATCCGTTCAAAATGAATATGACGTTATAATTGCAAAACTTTGGGATGAATATGAACTTACTTTGTCGGAAAGTATGAAATTTAAAACGGATATACAAAGCGTATCTTCAGCGTCGTCTAAAATTTCAAAGCTTAAATCTCAGCTGAAATCTCTCGGAGATGTAAACGTTTCCGCTATTGAGGAATATAAGCAGGTAAAGGAAAGATATGATTTTCTTATTTCTCAGACAGAAGATCTTGATAAGGCAAAATCTGATTTGGAACTGCTTATAAGTGAGCTTACTTCAAATATGAAAAATATCTTTAAAGCTCAGTTTAGCGTTATAAATGAAAATTTCGGGAAAGTATTTAAAGAATTTTTTGACGGAGGAACTGGAGCTCTTAAATTAAAAGATCCTCAGGATATTTTAAATTCCGATATAGAAATAGAAGCTCAGCCTCCGGGCAAGGTAATAAAAAATATTTCCGCTTTATCGGGAGGAGAACAATCTCTTGTGGCTATTTCTTTATACTTTGCAATACTTAAAGTAAGACCTACGCCTTTTTGTATACTTGATGAAATTGAGGCGGCGCTTGATGATGCAAATGTATTCAGATATGCTGCATATTTGAGAAAACTTTCACAAGAAACCCAGTTTGTTGCCATAACTCACAGAAGAGGAACTATGGAAGAAGCTGATGTTTTATATGGAGTTACTATGCAGGAAAAAGGCGTTTCAAAAATGCTTACGATTAATGTTAATGATTTTGAAAAACAGTTTAAAATATAAGGAGATATTATGGGCTTTTTTGAAAAAATAAAAAAGGGACTTGAAAAAACAAAGAAATCTGTTATGGGCAGAGTTGACGATGTTATAAAAAGCTTTAAGACCGTTGACGAGGATTTGCTTGAAGAGCTTGAGGAAATACTTATCACAAGCGATATGGGAGTTTATACCGCCGAAAGAATTATAGATGAGTTGAGAATAAAAGTAAAAGAGGGCAAGTTAAAGGAACCGGATATGGTAAAGGATGCTTTAAAAGAAATACTTTACGATATTATGGGAAATCATGATTTTTCTCTTAAGCTTGAAACAAAGCCTTCGATTATTTTGGTTGTCGGTGTAAATGGAGTAGGTAAAACAACTACAATAGGAAAGCTTGGAGCAAATCTTAAAAATAACGGCAAAAAAGTGATACTTGCCGCGGGCGATACTTTTAGGGCTGCTGCAATCGATCAGCTTGAGATATGGGGAAAAAGAAGCGGTATTGACGTTATAAAGCATACTGAAGGAGCAGATCCTGCCGCAGTTGTATATGACAGCATAGCGGCAGGAAAAGCCAGAAATGCTGACGTTATAATATGCGATACGGCAGGCCGCCTTCATAATAAAACAAATCTTATGAATGAGCTTAATAAAATTTTTCGAGTAACGGATAGAGAACTCGGAAATTCTTCAAAAGAAGTACTTTTGGTTCTTGATGCGACGACAGGACAAAATGCGGTAAATCAGGCTAAAGAGTTTTCAAAGGTATGTCCTCTTACGGGAATTGTTCTGACCAAGCTTGACGGAACTGCAAAAGGCGGAGTAGTCGTGGGAATTTCCTCTGAGCTTTCAATTCCGGTAAAATATATAGGAGTCGGGGAAGGTATTGACGATTTGCAGCCTTTTGATTATAAAGGCTTTGTGGACGCTTTATTTGAATAGAGGGTTTATATGAAAGAAATTGAAACTCAAAGGCTGATTTTAAAAAAATGGGAAATGTCCGATTTAAATGATTTATATGAATATGGAAAAGATCCTGAGATAGGACCTCTTTGCGGCTGGAAGCCTCATGAAAGTGTTGATGAAAGCGCAGTTATTCTTGATATGTTTATAAAAACCGATAACGTATGGGCAATTGTTTACAAAGAAAACGGTAAGATTATAGGTGGTATAGATTTAAAAAAGGACGTAAAAAGAAGTTGTGATGATATTTTAGAGCTTGGATATGTTTTAGCAAGAGATTACTGGGGAAAAGGTCTAATGACAGAGGCGGCTGAAGCTGTTATAAAATATGGATTTGAACAAATGGGGCTTTACGGTATTTCCTGCGGCCATTTTCCTCACAATACGAGAAGTAAGAGAGTTATTGAAAAATGCGGATTTAAGCATGAAGGGATTTTAAAGCACAGCTATAAGATATTTGACGGTACGGTGTATGATCAGGTGTGTTATTTGATTACAAAAGATGATTTTATAAAGGGTGAATGATATGAGAAACGACGGAAGAAAAAATGATGAAATGAGAAAAGTAAAAATTACTGCTGATTTTATAAAGCATGCTGAAGGGTCTGTTTTAATAGAGTTTGGAGATACAAAGGTAATCTGTAACGCTACCGTTGAAGAAAGAGTGCCAAATCATGTAAAAGATACGGGAAGAGGCTGGGTAACGGCAGAATATTCGATGCTTCCGAGAGCGACAGGAACAAGAAATCAGCGGGATATTTCAAAGCTTAAGCTTTCTCCCAGAAGCGCCGAGATACAAAGGCTTATCGGAAGATCTCTTCGCGGAGTATGTGATATGGAGAAACTCGGAGAGAGAAGTATAATTGTTGACTGTGATGTTATTCAGGCAGATGGCGGAACAAGGACCGCTTCAATAACAGGAGGTTATGTAGCATTATACCTTGCCTGCCAAAAGCTTTTAAAAGAAAATATTATAGAGGAAAATCCCATAACAGGCGCTGTATGCGCTGTAAGCGTAGGTATATACAATGACGAGGTAATAACGGATTTGTGCTATGAAGAAGACAGCAGCGCCCAGGTGGATTTAAACGCTGTTATGACCGGGGAAGGAACTTTTGTTGAAATTCAAGGCACCGGAGAAGGAAGAAATTTTTCAAAGGATGAGCTTGGCAAAATGCTTGACAATGCCGAAAAAGCCTGTAAAGAACTGATTAAGTTACAGCAGGAAGCTATTTTAAAAGCCGGGCGGTAAAAGGAGAAATAAATGAAAAAAATTATTGCAGCTACAAATAATAAAGGAAAATTAAAAGAATTTCGCGAACTTTTAAAGGATTATCCTGTAGAAGTTTTATCTCTTCACGATATGGGACTTGATATGGATATTGAAGAAACAGGGGAAACCTTTGAAGATAATGCAAAGATTAAGTCTGTCGCAGTATTTAAAGCGACAGGGCTTTGTGCTGTCGGAGACGATTCCGGGCTTTGCGTTGAGGCTCTTGACGGAATGCCGGGAGTTTATTCAGCGCGTTTTGCAGGAGAAAAAGCTACCGATGAAGATAGAAACAATCTTCTTCTTAAAAAAATGGAGGATGTAAAAAAGCAGGACCGCGACGCAAAATTTGTCTGCGCTATATCCTGCACTATGGAAGACGGCGAAACCTTTGTGGTAAGGGGAGAATGCAAGGGTGAAATTACTTTTGAGTCTAAAGGCGACAGTGGATTTGGATACGACCCCTTATTTTATGTAGAGCAATATGATAAAACCTTCGGAGAAATGACAAGCTTTGAAAAAAATGAAATAAGTCACAGGGCTGAGGCAATGTGCAAATTTAAAAAGGAATTTGAAAAACATTTAGAGGTGAAAAAATAATGCTTACAAGCAAACAAAGAGCAAAACTTAGAAAGCTTGCAAATGATATGGACACGCTCATACAGATAGGAAAAGGCGGAATTACTCAAAGTGTAATAGATCAGGTAAGGGAAACTTTAAATAATAAGGAACTTGTAAAAGGAAAGGTTCTTGAAAACTGTCTTTTGGATGCAAAGGAAGCAGCTTTTGAGCTTTCTGATAAAATAAACTGCGATGTGGTTTTTACAATCGGTTCGAAATTTGTTTTGTTTAAAGTTTCTGATGATAAAGAAAAAAGAAAGATATTTTTGGACAGGCTATGAAAAATAAAAAAATAGGAATTTTCGGCGGTACCTTTGATCCTATCCATAAAGGTCATATAAATGCGGCGTTATTTTTTAAAAATACTTTGAAGCTTGATAATATTTTGGTAATTCCTGCATTTGTTCCTCCTCATAAAGAATATAATTCTGACACAACTGAAATTCAGCGGCTTGAAATGGCAAAACTTGCTTTTTCAGACATTGAAGGCTTTGAAATTTGTGATATTGAGATAAAAAAAGGCGGAATTAGCTATACGTCCGACACAATTAAAATTTTAAAAGAGAAATATAAAGATTGTGATTTTTATCTTTATACCGGAACAGATATGTTTTTGTATATGGAAAAATGGCATGATTTCAGATATATTTTGGATAATGTTATACTTGTCTGCGCGTCGCGGGAAAAAGATGATAAAGAAAGTATTTATAAATATAAAAAGAAGCTTGAAAATTTTTATGATGCCAAAATAATATTGCTTGATAATGATATTATTGATATAAGTTCAACCAAAATAAGAGCTTTTATTACACAGAATAAAGATGTATCCGATGTTTTAACTGAAAGTGTATATGAATATATTAAAAAGCAGGGATTATATAAAAATAATTATCTTGATGTTTTAAAAATCATGCAGTCGGGACATCGGCTTATGCATAGTATCAGCGTTGAAAAAGAAGCGGTAAGACTTGCAAAGCTTTATAACGAAGATGTAAAAAAAGCTTCTGTTGCGGGCATACTTCATGATGTTACAAAAAAATGCAGCAATGAGGAACAATTGACATTGTGCAGGCAATTTGATATAATTCCTGACATAATTCAAAGGGAAAATCCAAAGCTTCTTCATGCAGTGACAGGTTTTGGATTTGCAAAAAATATTTTAAAAATAGAAGATGAAGAAATACTTTTGGCAATAAGATATCATACAACAGGAAGGCCCGGAATGAGCAATCTTGAAAAAATAATATTTCTTTCGGATATGACGGAACCTTTAAGAGATTTTCCGGGTGTGAATGAACTTAGAAAAAAGGTAAACACTTCTCTTAACGAAGGAATGGCTTTTTGTTTAAAGGAAAGTCTTGAAAAGCTTTCAAGGGATAAAGTGCCTGTTCATGAAGATACTATTAAAGCATACGAATATTATAAGGAGTTTTTAAATGGATAATACAAAAGAAATACTGAAAACCGCTGTAGAAGCGTTGGAAGATGTAAAAGGCGAGGATATAAAGGTTATAAAAATAGATGAGCTTACTGTTTTGGCTGATTATTTTATCATAGCAACCGGAAGTTCAACAACGCAGATAAAAGCTCTTGCGGACAGAGTTGATGAAATGCTGTCCAAAAAAGGTATAGAGCCTTATCACAGAGAGGGATTTTCAAGCGGCAACTGGATACTTTTAGATTATAACAGCGTTGTGATTCATATTTTTCATCCTGAAACAAGGGATTTTTATAATCTTGAAAAGCTTTGGAATGACGGAGAAATTATAAGTCTTGATACTGTAAAATAAGATTTTCTAAAAAGAGGTAATGATAAATGGAATACGATTATAAAAAAATTGAAGCTAAATGGCAGAAAATATGGGATGAAGAAAAAACTTTCAAAGTGGAAAACGAATATTCAAAACCTAAGTTTTATGCTTTGGTTGAATTTCCGTATCCTTCTGGTCAGGGGCTTCATGTAGGGCATCCAAGACCGTATACTGCTATGGATATTGTAGCAAGAAAAAAGAGAATGGAAGGATATAACGTTCTTTATCCTATGGGGTGGGATGCGTTTGGACTTCCTACGGAAAATTATGCGATAAAAAATAAAATACATCCTGCCATTGTTACTCAGAATAATATAAAGAAATTTAAAGCACAGCTTAAAGCTCTGGGATTATCATTTGACTGGGACAGAGAGATAAATACTACCGATCCTGAATATTATAAATGGACTCAGTGGATATTTTTAAAACTGTTTGAAAAAGGACTTGCCTATAAAAAAGAAATGGCGGTAAATTTCTGTACCTCCTGTAAGGTTGTTCTTGCAAATGAAGAAGTTGTAGGCGGAGTTTGTGAAAGATGCGGCAGTGAAGTTATAAGAAAAGTAAAAAGTCAGTGGATGCTTAAAATAACCGAATATGCCGATAAGCTTATTGAAGGACTTAATGAAGTAGACTATCTTGAAAAAATAAAAACAATGCAGAAAAACTGGATAGGCAAATCCACCGGTGCGGAAGTTGATTTTGATACTACTTTAGGCGATAAAATAAAAATTTATACTACAAGACCCGATACTTTGTTCGGCGCTACATATATGGTTATTTCTCCTGAGCATCCTTTGATTGAAAAATGGAAGGATTCTCTTAAAAATATAGGCGAAATCAGAGAATATCAGGAAAAAGCTATGAAAAAATCTGATTTTGAAAGAACAGAGCTTAATAAAGAAAAAACAGGAGTTAAGCTTTCAGGCGTTATGGCAATAAATCCTGTAAACGGAAAGGAAATTCCGGTATTTATATCGGATTATGTGCTTGTATCTTACGGAACAGGAGCGATTATGGCCGTTCCGGCACACGATACAAGAGACTATGAATTTGCAAAAACTTTTGATATACCGATGGTAGAAGTAGTAGGCGGCGGGGATATATCAAAAGAGGCTTATACGGATATAGAAAACGGAATTATGGTAAATTCCGATTTTCTCAACGGACTTAGCGTTTCTGATGCAAAAAAGAAAATAATTGAATTTTTAACCGCAAAGAAAATAGGCATTCAGAAAACAAACTATAAGCTTCGCGACTGGGTATTTTCAAGACAGAGATACTGGGGGGAACCTATTCCTCTTGTATACTGTGAAAAGTGCGGCTGGGTTCCTATTCCGGAATCTGAGCTTCCTTTAAAGCTTCCCGAAGTTGAGTCTTATGAACCTACCGATACCGGTGAATCGCCGCTTTCAAAAATTGAAAGTTTTGTAAATACAACATGTCCTAAATGCGGCGCTTTGGCAAAAAGAGAAACAGATACAATGCCGCAGTGGGCAGGGTCATCCTGGTATTATTTAAGATATATTGATCCTCATAATAAAGACTGTATCGCCGATCCCAAGGCTCTTGAATACTGGCTTCCCGTTGACTGGTATAACGGAGGAATGGAACACGTTACGCTTCATCTTTTGTATTCAAGGTTTTGGCATAAATTCCTTTATGATATAGGAGTAGTTCCTACATCCGAACCGTATAATAAAAGAACTGCTCATGGTATGATACTTGGCGAAGGCGGAATAAAAATGTCCAAGTCGAGAGGGAATGTTATAAATCCGGATGATATAATTCGTGATTACGGCGCCGATACTTTAAGACTTTATGAAATGTTTATAGGTGATTTTGAAAAAGCAGCTCCCTGGTCCATGAATTCGATAAAAGGATGCAAAAGATTTTTAGACAGAGTATTTTCACTTCTTGATATTGTAAATGATGAAAAAGGTTATTCAAAGGAACTTGAAACATCTTTCCATAAGACTATTAAAAAAGTTTCTTATGATATGGATAATTTAAAATTCAATACGGCAATTGCTGCTCTTATGGCTCTTATTAATGAGATATACGATAAAAAGAGTATTACAAAAGACGAACTTAAAACCTTTATATGCCTTTTAAATCCGGTAGCTCCTCATATAACTGAAGAAATGTGGAGTCTTGCAGGATTTGAAGGACAGCTCAGCCAGTCAAAATGGCCGTCTTATGATGAAAGTAAAACTGTTGACAGCGAGATTGAAATCGGAGTACAAATAAATGGGAAAGTAAAATCAACCGTTAAGCTTGCGGCAGATTGTTCAAAAGAAGAAGCACTGGTAAAAGCAAAATCCGATGAGAAAATAGCTCAGTTTATTCAGGGAAAACAAATTATTAAAGAAATTTATGTACCGGGCAAAATTTTAAATATAGTTGTAAAATAAAAAAGATTTACAGCTTGACAAATTTTGCCCTATAAGGTATAATACATTTGTTAACTGTAACAAATTTTGAATTACCCCTTGCAGGTACGCGGAGGGAGGGAAACTAATGGCAGAAATCCGTGTAAAGGACAATGAAAGCCTTGAAAATGCGCTTAGAAGATTTAAAAGATCTTGTGCAAAAGACGGTACTATTTCAGAGCTTAGAAAAAGAGAGCATTATGAAAAGCCCAGCGTTAAGCGTAAAAAGAAGTCTGAGGCGGCTCGTAAACGTAAGTTCAAGTAATTGATTGCTTGAATGTGTTGAGTCCTGCATTATTAAATACGTTAATAAATTAACCTCAAATCTTAAAATAAGATTTGAGGTTTTAATTTCATACAAAATTTAAGAAATATAAAACTGTAAGGTTGCTACTTATTGTGTTATAAAAGTTGCTATAAAGTTGCCAAGCATTTTAAAAATGCGTGAAAATATGGAGAAAAGGCATTGATTTTTTCTCAGGGTAAAAAAATAAAACTCCTTAAAAATAGTTTAAAATAACTATTTTGAAAGAGTTTTATTTTGGTGAGCCATCGGAGATTCGAACTCCGGACACCTTGATTAAAAGTCAAGTGCTCTACCGACTGAGCTAATAGCTCGTTTATATCTTGTCCTTACGAACAACGCTTAATTATTATATCAGCGAAAAGAGGCTTTGTCAACAAAAATTTTTAAATATTTTATATTTATGAAATATTAATAAAAAGTGGATAATATTACTTATATAAGTTGGTGAAACTAAAAGTAAATATCGCACTATATGTCTTATTATAGCTGAAAAATTACATATTATACCTAAAATTTTAAAAATATAGAGTATTATTTTATTTTTATTGTTAATTGAAAAAATTTTTTAAAAGGGTATACTTATAAATAAAACAAAGTTTTTGGAGGCATTATTTTGGAAAAGCTTAAAAATGGGATGAATTTATCAATGCTTGTAGATTTTTATGAATTTACTATGGCAAACGGATATTTTAAAAAAGGTATGGGAGATACGATTGCATATTTTGATATGTTTTTCAGAAGAATACCTGATGACGGTGGCTTTGCAATTGCGGCAGGCTTGGAACAGGTAATAAAATATTTGGAAAATTTAAGATTTGACAAAGATGATTTGGCATATCTGAAAAGCCGTAATATTTTCTGTGATGAATTTATTTCTTACCTTGAAAATTTTGAGTTTTGCTGCGATGTATATGCAGTTGCCGAAGGCACTCCTATTTTTCCGGGAGAACCTATAATTACTGTAAGAGGTCCCGTTGTGCAGGCTCAGCTTGTTGAAACAATGATTTTGCTGACAGTAAATCATCAGTCTTTGATAGCAACAAAAGCCAACAGAATATGCAGAGCTGCAATGGGCAGGGATGTTATGGAATTCGGTTCAAGACGGGCTCAAGGATATGACGGAGCTATTTATGGCGCAAGAGCCGCGTATATAGGAGGATGTTCTTCTACTGCATGCACTGTGGTTGACCAGAAATTCGGTATTCCGGCTGTAGGAACTATGGCTCATTCATGGATTCAGATGTTTGATACCGAGTATGAAGCTTTTAAAGCTTATGCCGAGATGTATCCGAATGCTTGCGTACTTCTTATAGACACCTATAATGTTTTAAAATCAGGAATTATTAATGCCATAAAAGTTTTTGATGAGGTTTTAAAACCTTTGGGTGTCAGACCTAAAGGGGTAAGAATAGATTCGGGAGATATAACCTATTTATCAAAAAAAGTAAGAAAAATTCTTGATGACGCGGGTTATGAAGACTGCGGAATAGTGGCTTCAAATTCACTTGATGAAAGGATTATAAGCGATATGCTTTCTCAAGGCGCAAAAATAGATTCCTTTGGTGTGGGAGAAAGACTTATAACTTCAAAAAGCGAGCCGGTATTTGGAGGAGTATACAAACTTGCGGCTATTGAAAAAAACGGCAAAATAATTCCTAAAATAAAAATTTCCGAAAATGTAGAAAAGATTACTACACCTCATTTTAAAAAGATATACAGATTATTTTCAAAGGAAAATAACAAGGCGATTGCCGATGTGCTTTGTCTGTATGATGAAAAGATAAATACCGATGAGCCTTATGAGATATTTCACCCCGACTATACTTGGAAGAGAAAAACAGTTCAGGATTTCTATGTGAAAGAAATGCTTATAAAAATATTTGATAAAGGAAAATTAGTTTATAAATGTCCTTCTGCAAAAGAAATACGTGATTATTGTATAAATGAAGTTGATTCTCTTTGGGATGAAGTAAAACGTTTTGAAAATCCTCATAGTTATTATGTCGATTTATCACAAAAGCTATGGGATATAAAACATGAGCTTTTAAATAAAAACGGAAGTAAATAAAGAATATACGGCTTGTTCATAATTTATTATTTAGAAGAATAAAATAATAAACAGTAAAGAAAAAATATGGGAATATATTAAAATGTAAAAATTACCGTTTGTTAATTGTGCACAAAAATAAATGACGAAAAATGTGCAAATAAACAATTTGATGAAAGAATTTTGTTAATATTGTGTTAATTAGCACTTAATTTTTGTACAATTTATTGAACAATATATTAATATATGATAATATAAGTACGAAGATTTATGGAATCTGTTTAGTATAATTTAAACAGATTATTACTATATTTTTTCTCTAAATCAATTCTATTTATTAAACGGAGGGAACACGCATGTTAAAGCTTAGAGAAAGCAAGATGAAATTTGTCGGAAGATGCATAAGTATGTTTCTTGCAGTAATTATGATGTTTTCGGCAGTTTCGGTTTATGCGGTGGGGGATAGCGCCACATCCGAGCAGGCAAATGCTGCATCCGAGCAAACTGCTACGGTGGAAAATACCGCGGCAACTAATGATACAAATGCAGAAAGTGAACCGCAGGAAGAAGTTTTAGGTTTTAAAAGACCCAATCAGTATATTGATTATTATGCAAAATATTCTGAATATGATAAAAAGCTTCCTGATATAAAGATAGACGCTGTTTCGGCGTCTAATTTGGGCAGTCTTTCTTATGCAGAAGTTTCGCCTGAGTACGGCGGAGTTACAAACGTAGTTAAATGGACAGACGCCGGATATCTTGAATATACTTTTACAGTACCCGAAACTGGAATGTATAAGCTTAAAACAGAATATATGGCTATTCCAGGCAAAGGTTCGGATATACTTTTTGACGTTAAGATTGACGGAATTTCTCCTTTTGACCAGGCTGAAAGACTCGCTCTTAAACATTATTGGTGCGATGAAGGAGAAACGGTTACTGATGAAAATGGAAATGAACTTCTTTCCGATACGATAGAAAAATTTATTTGGAAAGAAACTCCTTTTATTGATCTTCAGGGTAAATCCGAAAAACCGTTTATGTTTTATTTAACGGCGGGTACACATACGTTGAGAATAGAATTGACTAATGAGAAAGTTGCGGTTAAGTCATTCACTTTCTATAATGAAGGCGATTTGATGACTTATGCCGAATATTTAGAAGCTCATAAAGGTATGCCTAATGAAGTACCAGCGGACTATGTTCTTCCTATAGAAGCTGAAGATACTTTTTACAGAAACGACTCTGTACTTCATCCTATATATGATAGATCTGACCCAAAAACATCTCCTTATCATGCAACAAGAATCAGATATAATACCATAGGTGGTGACAGCTGGGATACAGTAGGTCAGGAAATTACATGGAAAGTTGATGTTGAATATACAGGATGGTATAATATCAATTTAAGATGCAGACAGAATTTCTCACGTGGAGTGAAAGTAACAAGACGTCTTTATGTGAACGGAGAAGTTCCTTTTAAAGAAGTTGATAAGATTACATATAAATATAATCTTAACTGGCAAAGCTCAAATTTAACAAATAATGCTACTTCTGAAGAAAACAAAGAAGAGTATCTTATATATTTGGAAAAAGGCGAGAATATTTTATCATTGCAGGTTAGCTTAGGCGACTGGAGTGAGATATACAGTGAAATAGAAGATTTAGTCTACAGATTAAACTATATATACAGAAATATACTTCTCATAACAGGTTCAAGTCCTGACAGTTTAAGAGATTATAATCTTCATAAAGAAATTCCGGGTCTTATGAGTTGGTTTGAATCTGTATCTGAAGACCTTTTGAAAACGAAAGAAAAAATTAATAAAATTTCTGGTACTTCCGGAGGAGGAGAGGCTGAATCTCTTTTAATATTGAAAACACAGATAGATGATTTTATAGAAACTCCTCGTGAAATTACAAAGTCCGGCCGTTTGGATAAATTTAAAAACAATATTCAGACTGTTGGAGCACTTATGGAAACATATTCTTCACAGCCTCTTGAAGTGGACAGAATTTTCCTTACTGGAGCTGATAATGATATTCCAAGAGTAAAAGCCAGCTTTTTTGAAAGAGTAGGACATGAAGTAAAAGCATTTTTTGCTACATTCTTTGACGACTATAATATATTCGGTATGGAGAATAAACCGGGTTATATAAATGTATGGGTTGGTTTGGGACGTGAACAGACTCAGATATTTAAAAACTTATGTGATAACTATTTTACTCCAAAAACAGGAATAAAGGTTAATATTACAATGACGGTAACTTCCCTTGAAAATGCGCTGATGTCAGGAAAGGATCCTGATGTAATGCTTCAGTTCGGAAAAGCAGATGTTGTAAGAATGGCGCTTCGTGATGCCCTTATACCTCTTGACGGACTTGAAGGATTTGATGAAGTAGTAAAAAGATTTAATGATACCGCTATGATTTCTTTGGAATACAATGATCATTATTATGCTATTCCGGAAACATACAGTGTGCCTTTGATGATTTACAGAACTGATATTTTTGAGGAGCTTGGAATTGAAGTTCCGAAAACATGGGATGAATTTTACAGTATTATTCCTATTATTCAAAATAATAATATGGAAATAGCACTGCCTGATATGTTCTCAACGCTTCTTTATCAGAACGGCGGGAAATATTATAAGGATGATCAGATGTCAACAGCTTTTGATTCGGCTGTGGCAGTAGATGCTTTCTCACAGGCTACAAAATTCTATACTATGTATAAGTTCCCTCAGGCGTATGATTTCTTTAACCGTTTCAGAACCGGTGAAATGCCTTTAGGAGTTGTTGATTATACACAAATACCGTTTATTTATAACGGTGCTCCGGAGCTTAGAGGATTATGGGATGTTGCTGTAATCCCCGGAACCTTGAAGGAAGACGGAACAATTGATCAGACGATTGTTGCGGGTACGGCAACTACTGCTGTTATTATTAAACATAAAGATGAAAGCAGAAATACGGAAGAACTTATAAATAATAGCTGGAATCTTATAAAATGGTGGACCAGCGCTGAAATACAGGCGCAGTACGGTAAGGAAGTTGAACTTACATTAGGTTCGCTTGCAAGATATAATACTGCTAATATGGAAGCATTTGACAGACTTCCATGGTCTGACAGTGAAGCAAAAGTAATTAAGGAAGAATGGAAACACATTACTGAAATTGAAGAAATCCCGGGAAGTTATTATGTAAGCCGTATGATAGGTTATGCTAACCGTCAGGTTATAGATAAGTCTGTAAGCCCGAGAGAAGCATTGTTTAAATATAATAATGATATAAACAAAGAAATTACAAGAAAACGTAAGCAATATAATTTACCTGTATTGGAAGATGAGGGAGGCACTAACTGATGAAAGACGCTTTAGAAATAAGAAAGCGGAGAGCTGAAATAATCCAAATGCCCGGCATAAAAGGTTATTTCTCCCGTACCTGGATGTTTATGAAGGACAAAAAGGTTTGTTATGTAATGGTACTTCCTTTTATGTTATGTTTCTTTTTATTTACCGTCCTTCCGGTACTTGTTTCTCTGTTTTTTGGATTTACGGATTTTGACCTTATAAGAACACCTAATTTTGTAGGATTTGATAACTATATAAGAATGTTTCTTGATGACGATATATTTATGATAGCTGTTCAAAATACATTGATGTTTGCAGTTATTACAGGGCCTTTAAGTTACATTTTATGTTATTTGTTTGCATGGTTTATAAATGATTTGCCGCCGAAAGCAAGAGCATTTTTTACAGTTGTTTTCTACGCTCCTAACCTTGCAAGTGTTTACTGGATTTGGACTTATATATTCAGTAATGACTCTTATGGTCTTTTGAATTCATTTTTGATGAGATTAGGGTTTATAAGTGAACCTATACTTTGGCTTTCGGAAGCAAAATATCAGCTGACGGTTGTAATTATAGTTCAGTTATGGATGTCGCTTGGTACTGCGTTTATTACATTTATCGCAGGTTTCCAGAATCTTGACCAGGAACTGGCGGAGGCCGGAGCTATCGATGGTGTAACTAACAGATTCCAGGAACTTGTATATATTATTTTGCCACAGATGGTTCCTCAGCTGTTATTTGGTGCTGTAATGCAGATAGCAACATCCTTCTCGGTAAGCGGTCAGTCGTCCGCTCTTGTTGGATTCCCGAGTACAGACTATGCGGCGCATACCATAGTGCTTCATATACAGGATTACGGTTCTACTCGTTTTGAACTTGGCTATGCCTGTGCAATGACGTTTGTATTGTTCTTAGTTATGCTGTTTACAAAATGGCTTATTACTAAGGCTTTGAATAAGATTTCTTCTGATTAACCTAAATAAAAAGATTACGGAGTGATATTATTATGGGTAGTAGATTAAGAAGGAATAATGTAGCGAGAATAGGCCGTATAGTAACGTTTATTGTTATATTTGCATTTGGCATATTTATGGCTTTGCCTCTTATTTATTCCATATTACAATCCTTGAAACCTTTTGATGAATTGTTTATATATCCGCCAAAGTTTTTCCCTAAAAGACCAAGCTTTGATAACTATGTGGATTTGTTTTCGATTACATCAAATTCTTGGGTTCCATTTTCAAGATATATTTTTAATTCAGTTTGGGTAACTGTTGTATCAACAGTACTTCAGATATTGGCAGCTTGTATGGCTGCGTATCCTTTGGCATTGCATGAATTTCCGGGTAAAAAATTAATGAACAATATAATCGTATGGTCTCTTTTGTTCAATGCTACGGTTACTGCTTTGCCGGCATTTATAGTTCTTGCAAAATTAAATCTTATTGATAATCCTTTGGGACTTATTATTCCTACTATAGGATCATCGTTTGCACTATTTTTGATGATTAATTTTATGGTAACTATCAGTCCTGCGCTTCTTGAAGCAGCTCGTATTGACGGCGCTACAGAATTTCAGACTTTGTGGAAGGTTGCTTTTCCGATGGTAAAACCTGCATATATGACGCTTGCCATATTTGCTTTTCAGGGTTGTTGGAACTCAGTCGGAGCAACTCCTATATATACTGAAGTTATGAAACTGCTTCCGACTGCATTAAGTCAGATTATGGCGGCAGGTAATGCCAGAGTTGGAGCTTCGGCAGCATCTCAGGTAATTTTGATGATACCGCCTATAGTATTTTTCATAATTGCTCAGTCAAATACTGTTGAGACTATGTCCCACGCCGGAATTAAAGGTTAATGGAAAGGAGATAAAAAATGAAAAAAAGAATTATTTCATCACTATCAGTCCTTTTGTTAATTATAATGCTTACTTCTCCGGCTGTTGTAGCTTTTACCCCATATGAAGGTTATACTTATGATGTGTGGTCATCGTCAGTGCCGAGCCCGGTAGGATATTTACCTGAAAAAACTATTACAGGTAATGATTTGGGTATAGGAGATTTTTCAAATCCTTCCGATATGTATGACAATAAGGACACAAAAGAATTATATATTTTAGACGCAGATAAAAATAGAGTTGTGGTACTTGATTATAATTTTAATTTGCTTAGAGTCCTTGACAAGCTTACTATGGCTGACGGAACACCGGCGGCATTTAATACCCCGGAAGGAATTACTGTTGATAAGCAGGGAAATATATATATCTGTGATACAAA
>CAKTDK010000013.1 GCA_934541205.1 uncultured Eubacteriales bacterium | reverse complement strand
TCATATATTAGTGTAAAATCGTACAAAATGATTAAAATAACTACAATTTATTTATATTCAGTATAGTTTTTGAAATTAAAAATAGAATAATCTTTCTTAATTTATACGGTATTCTTTTTGAAAGGAGAGAATAATATGTTTAAGACAATAAGGGCAGATTTAAAGACAATAAAGGAAAATGATCCTGCGGCAAGAAATTATCTTGAAATATTTCTTTTGTACCCTGGATTTCATGCTTTGATTGGATATAGAATTGCACATTTTTTCTATAAAATAAAACTAAAATTTATTGCAAGACTTATTTCGCAGCTTAGCAGATTTTTTACCGGAATAGAAATACATCCCGGAGCAAAAATAGGAAAAGGAATTTTAATTGATCATGGAACAGGCGTAGTTATCGGAGAAACTGTAGTTATGGGAGATAACTGCACAATATATCAAGGGGTAACTTTAGGGGGAACAGGAAAACATAAAGGTAAAAGACATCCTACGCTCGGAAATAATGTACTTGTAGGAGCAGGCGCAAAGATTTTAGGACCTTTTACGGTAGGGGACAATTCAAAAATTGCGGCAAATGCTGTTGTTCTTGATGAGGTTCCGCCAAATTGTACTGCTGTAGGTATTCCTGCCAGAATAATAAAGAGAGACGGTATAAGAATAAATAATTTCGATCATGTTCATACGCCTGACCCTGTTTCTGTAGAAATTTGCAGATTGCAGTACGAAATCGATAAACTTAAAGAAAAGCTTGAAGAAAAGGAGAAATAAAAAATGAAAATATATAACACTCTTTCAAGAAAAAAAGAGGAATTTAAGCCTATTGAAGAAGGAAAAGCAAAAATTTATGTCTGCGGTCCCACTGTTTATAATCTTATTCACATAGGTAATGCAAGACCGCTTATTGTGTTTGATACATTCAGAAGGTATCTTGAATATATCGGATATAAAGTGGATTTTGTTCAGAATTTTACTGATATTGATGATAAGATAATAAAAAAAGCGAATGAAGAAGAGTGTACTATAGGAGAAATTACAAAAAGATATATAGAGGAATATTTTAAAGACGCAAAGGGGCTTGGAGTAAAAGAGGCTACAATACATCCCAAAGCTACGGAAAACATAGAAGAAATTATAAATTTTATTTCAGATTTAATAAAAAAAGGATATGCTTACGAAAGTCAGGGAGACGTGTATTTCAGAACCAAAAAGTTTAAAGAGTACGGAAAACTTTCTCATATGCCCCTTGAAGAACTTGAAGCGGGAGCAAGAATTGATATAAGTGATATAAAAGAAGATCCTATGGATTTTGCACTTTGGAAAAAGGCTAAAGAGGGGGAACCTTATTATAATTCTCCGTTTTCTGACGGCAGGCCGGGATGGCATATTGAATGCAGCGTTATGGCAAATAAATATTTGGGAAGTACTATTGATATACATTGTGGGGGAAAGGATTTATCATTTCCTCATCATGAGAATGAAATTGCTCAAAGCGAGTGTAAAAACGGATGTACTTTTGCAAATTACTGGATGCATAACGGGTTTTTAAATATTGATAATAAAAAAATGTCAAAATCTAAAAATAATTTCTTTACCGTAAGAGAAATTGCTGAAAAATACGGATATGAAACAATAAGATTTTTTATGCTTCAGGCTCATTATAGAACGCCTGTAAATTTTACGCAGGAAATTATAGAAGGTTCAAAGGCTTCTCTTGAAAGGCTTTATAACTGCCTTGAAAATATGAATTATTTTATAACAAATTCTCGTATTGAAAAAAATGATAAAGATGATGAAATAATAAATAAAGCTCTGGAATATAAAGAAAAATTTAAAGCGGCTATGGAAGATGATTTAAATACTGCTGATGCAATTTCTGTAATTTTTGAACTTACAAGAGATATAAATATTAATTTATCCCAGACTAACAATCCTTCCATTTATCTTGCAAAAGGCCTAAAAGATATATTTACCGAGCTTTGCGGAGTTTTAAATATTGTAAATGAAAAAAAACAGGTGCTTGATGAAGAAATAGAGAAACTTATAGAAGAAAGACAGCAGGCAAGAAAATATAAGAATTTCAAGAGAGCTGATGAAATACGTGACTATTTAAAACAGCAGGGAATAGTGCTTGAAGATACAAGAGACGGGGTAAAATATAAAAGATTATAAGCAATATTAAAAACATCCTCTGTAATCAATGCAGAGGATGTTTGAATTTCTTTTTTATTTCGGTATATAAAATGCATATTCCTATAGTCAGAACATAAACAAACAAAGCTTTTATTCCATATCTGATCCATAAATCTGATATATTGTTTTTATTAAGTATATATGTCACTTCTTTTAAAACAAGAATATGAGACAAATATATATAGAAACTTGCATTGTCTATACGTTTTATCAGCTTGTTTTCTGAGATTCGGAAATCTTTCATAAATAGCATAATTCTGTACAGAAGCATCAGAGTACTTAATGTATGGAGGACTTGAATTTCCGCTTCCATAGAAAGAAAAAAAGATTTTTTATATCTTAAATAAGCACAGTATATCAGCATAGCGGAAGATAATATATTTGTAATTAAAACAAAAACCGTATGTCTTTTTAAAATTTCAATGAATTTATCATAGTAAAGGCCTATATAACAACCTATTGCCCACCAAAAAAGATATTGGGTAAAAATTCTGTCAGCATAAGTATAATAATATCCTCTTATATAAATATCAATTATATTGGGAAGAAATCTGCCGAATATAGTTGAAATAAGGTAGAAAAACGGAAGCATAAATGCGGGATTTGTTTTTTTGAATATTTTAATCCACAAAGGCATTAGAATATAAAATTGTATTAATGCGACTATAAAATAAAGATGACTTCCGATTTCTCCTGAGTAAAGGCAAAAAAATAAGTTATTAAAATCCATTACTCTTTCACCTTTGAGATATTCATAGACAAAATATATTATTACCCATATAATATAAGGAATAAGAATTGAAGTAAGTCTTGAACGATAAAATTTTAATACATTAAATTCTTCATTTTTGTATTTTAGGAACATTTTTATACCGCTAAGCATAATAAAGCCGGGAACTACAAAGGAAGTAAGACGCCATAGAGAAATAAAAAACATATATAAAGGATGAGCTTTGTCAAGGGTTACGACTATTTCAGAAGAAATATGTATATAAATTACTACAAGGCACATTATAACATTTAAAAGTGTAATTTCAGTCTTTTTTTTCATGTTTTATACCCCCATTGCTATTCTTTATTATATTATATTTTGACAAAAATTACTATATGATTTATGAAATATTTGAATATAAAATTCAGGAGGTTTATATGTATAGAAAAATGCGCAGATTTAAACAGCTTATGCCGGAAAGCGAATCGGAAAAAATATTGAAAAACGGAATAACAGGCGTTTTGTCTGTTATGGGAGATGAAGGATATCCCTATTCTGTTCCTCTTAACTATGTTTATTATAACAATAAAATATATTTTCACAGCGCTTATGAAGGTCATAAAATTGACAGCATAAAAAGAAATGATAAAGTATGCTTTTGTGTAATTTTAAAAGATGAGGTAATCCCTGAAAAATTAAGCACAAGATATGAAAGTGTAATTTGTTTCGGAAAAGCAAAAATAATTCAAGATGAAAATTTAAAGCTTGAAACGGCAAAAGAATTGGGATATAAATATTGTCCTGCTGATAAAGACCGAGTGACTATGGAAATAGAAAGATTTTGGGATAAACTTTGTATGGTTGAAATAACACTTGAGCAAATTACAGGTAAAAAATCAAGCAGAGCCTAAGTAAAACTCAGACTCTGCTTTTTTTAAAAATTAAAACAAATGAAATGCAATTATAAGTCCCGAGAAAACAATTGATACCATGGACGTTAATTTAATAAGTATATTTATTGCAGGACCGGCGGTATCTTTAAACGGATCTCCTACGGTATCTCCAACTACGGCGGCTTTATGGGAATCAGAACCTTTTCCCCCGAAGTTTCCTGCTTCAATATATTTTTTTGCGTTGTCCCAGGCCCCTCCTGAGTTTGCCATCATAACGGCAAGAACAAATCCCGATACGGTTGTGCCTGCCAAAAGACCTGCTACGCCGTTAACTCCAAGTATCAAGCCTACTGCAATCGGAACTATAACAGCTATTAAAGCAGGAGCTATCATAAGCTTTTGAGCGGAGCGTGTGCATAAATCAACACAGGACTCATAATCTGCTTCGGCTTTGCCTTCCATAAGTCCCTTTATTTCACGGAATTGACGTCTTACCTCCAAAACAATGCTTTGGGCAGCTTTTCCAACTGCGCTCATAGTAAGTGAAGCAAATAAGAAAGGCATCATTGCGCCGATAAATAAACCTATTAAAACCGTTGGGTTTGTTATAGATAAATCTATTTTTAAATCCGGAGCTTTTGTTGTAACTTCTGAAATATAAGCTGCAATAAGAGCTAAAGCAGTAAGGGCGGCAGAACCTATAGCAAAGCCTTTTCCCGTTGCGGCGGTAGTATTTCCGAGAGAATCTAAAGCGTCTGTTCTGTTTCTTACTTCCTCATCAAGATGAGCCATTTCAGCTATTCCGCCTGCATTATCCGCTATAGGACCGTAAGCGTCTGTAGCAAGGGTTATTCCGAGAGTGGAAAGCATACCAACAGCGGCAACTCCGACACCGTACAAACCTTTATTAAAATCAGCGCTTCCTCCGGAGGAAAAGAAACTTATAAGAACAGCTATACATACGATAACAACTGGAAAAAATGTGGACAACATTCCAAGGGATAGTCCGTTTATTATAACTGTTCCGGAACCTGTTTCAGCGCTTTTTGAAAGTTTTTTTGTAGGTTTATAGCTGTCAGAAGTGTAGTATTCTGTTGTAAAACCAATTAATACACCCGCTATAAGACCTGAAATTACAGAGAAAAATACTCCTAAATTATTTGGAATAGTAAATTTAATTATAAAGAATGAGACAACGGCAATTATTACGGCGCTTATATAAGTTCCTGTACGTAAGGCTTTTAAAAGATTTTGCTGAGAAGCGCCTTCTTTTGTTTTTACAAAGAACGTTCCGATTATAGATGCAATTACTCCAAGCGCAGCTATAATCATAGGAACAGTAATGCCTTTCATTCCGTATCCGGCTGCAACTGCAAGAGAGCTGGTTGATACAATAGAGCCTACATAAGATTCGTATAAATCAGCTCCCATTCCGGCTACATCTCCTACGTTGTCTCCTACATTATCGGCAATAACCGCAGGATTTCTGGGATCGTCTTCCGGAATACCTGCTTCTACTTTGCCGACAAGATCAGCGCCTACATCAGCGGCTTTCGTAAATATTCCGCCGCCTACTCTTGCAAAAAGAGCCATACATGACGCACCCATACCGAATGTAAGCATATTTGAAGTGATATTTTGTATCATAACGGCATTATCTGTTATATGTTCAACATTTATATACCAGAATTTTAAAAAGAAATACCATATCGATAAATCAAAAAGGCCAAGTCCTACAACAACAAAACCCATTACGGCGCCGGCGTTAAAAGCAACGCGAAGACCTTTGTTAAGTCCTTTCTGAGCTGCGTTTGCAGTTCTTGCATTTGCCATAGTTGCGGTTTTCATTCCGATAAATCCCGAAAGCCCTGAGAAAAAGCCTCCTGTAATAAAAGCGAAAGGTACAAAAGGATTTAACAATTTTAATATAGACAAAATCAAAAGTATTATAAATACCACGGCAAAGAAAATACCTACACCGAGATATTGTCTTTTTAAATATGCCGAAGCACCTTTTTTTATGGCAGAAGAAATCTGTATCATAAGAGGTGAACCTTGTTCGTGTTTTTTTGTTTTAAAATACAGTGTAAATGCAAAAATTAAAGCGACTATAGAACCTAAAGCCGTAAACAGCATAAGATCCATAAAAAATCCTCCCTCAAATTTATTTTACCGATTAACAGCAATTGTAAAAGTATTTATAACAGAAAAAACATAACTTAAACAATATTTACCAATCAGTATAATAATATTATACAGCAAAGTTTTGTGAAAATAAATAAAAAACAGCAAAAATAATAAAAATTTTTGCTGTTTTCTTAAAAATATTATAAAAACATTTAATACTTATTTAAAAAATATTTAATTGTAGAGATATTTTACATTATATTTAACATTTTTATTATAATATTTTATATATTCTGTCATTCCGTATTCGGCTTCAAAAAATGCAAAACTGTTTATTGAGCCTTTTGTGGAATAATTAAAGTAATGAGGAAGATCGTAAAGTATGGTACCGTTAGTATATGCGCTCATTATCGAAAGGGATTTTTTAACTTCAGGAGCAGTTTTGTTTGCATAAGTAACATCAAATACCTCAGCGTCAACCCAATATTGTGCTCCTGCATTTTCTGTACCTATTTTACATTGCTGAGAATATTCCTGATAAGATGCATAAATATTATCGGGAACGGTAATTTCCATTATCCTGCCAAGACAGTCCTGAGCAGCTACGATATCTACAACCGGTCTTTCATCTCCGTTATTTATTAAATCAAATATATTGCTTTTCAACTGCATCGGTGTTCCGCAGCGCCAAATTGCAGGACAGATCATAATTTTTTTATCCGGCATAACTTCATGAATATAGTCTGATTGGCCTTTATAAAGCTTGCGGTAATAGTTAAGACCTCCATTTATTCTTTGTCCGTTTACATATTCCTGACGGTTTTGAAGCCATTCGTCACAGGTTTCATCCTGAAGATATAATCCGTAGAAGGATTTATATTTGGAATAAAGCTGATTATATCTGTCAACTATAAGCTTTGCATAATAAATAGGAGTGTCACAAAATTCCATCTTTTTTTCATATGAAAGAGGATTGCCGCTTGAATCTTTTATTTCATCATAAGTATAAGTATTTGTAGTACATAAAAACAGTTTTAATCCGAGTTTATCTCCGGCTTCAAGATAGGCTTTTATAACATCTTTTGTTCCGTAACCTTGGCTTTGTCTGAACCCGGCTTTTTCAAGAATAGGATCCACGGGAGCCAAAGAAACTTTTGGAGAATTAGGAATGGCAGAAAGACCGCTGGGAATTACAAAAGTGTCCATTCCAAGTTCTTTGTAACCCTTCATCTGAAGATAAATGTAATAATCGTCAAATCTTTGATGAGCGTTATAATTAGGACCGATGTCGGCAAAGAAACCGATGAAACCGCCTTTTATCATGGGGATATTTCCTTGTTTTTCATATACCATTACTTCAGAAACATTAATTGCAGAAGCGCTGCTGTAGATAATATATCTGATATTTTTGCCACTTATGAATTTGTTTAGAATTAATGAATAATTTTTATTTGTAAGATAAGAAAGTTCCTCCTGCATAAAACCTACAGTTTCATAATTTGTTCCGTCCTGTGAAGATTGAACTTCAATTTTTTCAATATTGTCTTTACATTCTATGGCAGACAGTTTGAAAGAATTTATAAAATCAGATGCATTTTCTAAATTTATATCTATTATAGCTTTTCCGTCTTTAAATGTGATAGTTTCACACATCTGTTTCGGAGCGGAAACATAATCGTCATTCAGCCTTGAAGTAGCTTTTCCATTTGCGTATATTTTGGAAGATTTATTTAAATTGGTATCATACACAAAGTTATATTCGTTTGTATAATCATATTCCGGTTCTTTGATTTCAGTTTCGCTTCCAAATACCTGAATTTCATCTATTGGAATTCTTGTCGAAGATGTTATCGCAACTATTTTTACAAAACGCGCTTTTACAGTATGATTTCTGCCTGCAACATAAGTAATTCTTTTGTTTTCATCTTCGTTATAAATTCCTGCGGGATAACTCATTGAAAAATCAGAATATTCTTTATCATCGTTTGAAGTATAAACCGTTATATAGTCGTATGCAGAACCGTTTGCTCTTGCAAAAGCCGAAAGCAAAATTTCAGAAACGTTTTTTTCTTCTTTTAAATCAATAGTAATTATTTGAGCGTTCTGACCTGAAACCTCATCAGTATTTCTTTTTGCGGAAGCTGTAAAACTGCTGTCATTGGGGATACATTTTCCGAAAATACCGTCTGTTAATTTATATCCGTCATCCTGATAATTACCAAGTGAGGATGAAGAAGAACCTTCAAAATCGTAAGGACATTTTTGGGATAAAAGAATTTTTTCTGCGGTTTTTTTTCCTTTAAGAGAAAATTCGGTTATTTTTATTTCTTTTCCTTCATCGGCATAAAAAACAGCTTTCATATTTTTTACGTCGGCAGGAACTGCAAGTTTTAATTTATATGTTGCAAAATCACCGTTATATGATGTAAGAGTAGGATTTTCAAGGCAGAAATTGTAGTTCATGCCGTCATTTCCGTAAAAAAGTTCTATATAATCCGGCAGGGAATCCGCTTTTACTGTAATTGAAACCTCGCTTACTTTTGAAACAAAACCGATATCAGTTTTTATATAAAAATGAGCGGGTTTATCAGAGAACATATAATCAGTAGAAGATTCTCCGTTCCAGTTTGTTCTTCCGACTGATGTGTTTACAGCTTTTGCAATTAAAATATTATTTTCGTTATCCGGATAAGGATTTTTACCATTTAACAAATCGGAGTTAAATGTATTGCCGGAAAAGCTTTGTTCAACAGGGTATGAGTAATAGTAATTTGCATTTTCGGTAAGGTTATCAAGATTATCCTTTGTAAAGTTAAGTATTCGTGAAATAATAACGGCCGCCTCCTGACGTGTAATATTTGCTTTTGGGTTAAGCATTTTTGTATCATCGCCTTTTAAAATATCTGCTTTTACAAGACGGCACATACTTTCCAAAGCATAGGAGTCAATTTTATCTTTGTCTATATAATCTTCGATTTCATCTGTTTTAGCATAATCAAGCTGATTTTCGTAATAAATATCAAGTATTCTGCTGATTAAAAGGAAGAAATCCTGTCGGATAATATTGCTGTTTGGTTCAAAAGTATTGTTGTCTGTTCCTTTTGCAAGTCCCATTTCTTTTGCAATACGAAGCATATAGGAATAGTAATTGTCTTTTGTATCGCTGAAATCTTCACCTTGTTTTCCGCAGGCATTTACAGCGCGCATTATAAGAAGAAAAGCATCTGCTCGTTTTATATTCTTTCTTGGTTCAAAGGTATTTGGGGAAGTACCGCTTATTATACCTTTTTGAGTGAGATAAACAATATCATTATAGGACCACGCGTCTTCTAAATCTTCCATCGTTTTATCGGTATATTTGATTGTATATGTACCGTTAACATAGCATGGAATTGTCAGAATTTTTAAAGTTTCGTCATATTTAAATCCTGAAACCGGACGTACATCTCCTGACGGTTCTGTTACGCTTACTGACAGTTTTGCAATATCTCCGATATTTTCATAAGGAAAAATAATGTTTATTCCGGTAACGCAGTACGAATCAACTCCAAAATCAAGACTGAAAGAGCTTTTTGATAAAAGATCGACAGTTATTTTATTTGGAAGCGATGAAAAAGAGTATAATGATTTTGAAGGAATTACAATATTTGCTTTTGAATTGGTAAAAACAAGTTCAAAAGGATTTGATTCATTCTCAAAATTGTTTTCTAAGTTTAAGATTAGCTTATTGTTAGTATCTTCTACTGGAATGATTTTAGACGGCGAAGCATTGTTTGTTACAGCGAAGGAATATGAGAAACTTCCTATTACAAATAATGCTGCCAGAAATAATGATAATAACCTTTTCATAAAAAATTCCTTTCCTTTTAATAGATAATATGATAAACTTATTCTAACAAATTAATTTTATCATTTTTATTTTATTTAGTCTATAAAATACGGCAATTATAAACAAAAAAATATATTTTAATACCAAATTATATAAACCAGGAGAGAAAAGATGGATTTAAATAAAAATAATGTAAAAAAAATATTATTTATAGTAGCGGTTTCAATTTTATTTTTTACGGGAATACAGCATTTGGATAAAGTAGCTTCAGGACTTGGTTATGTTTTTGATTTATTAAATCCTTTTATAATAGGCGTATGTATTGCATTTATTGTAAATGTGCCGTTAAAGCTTATTGAAGAAAGGGTGTTTGGCTTTTTAAACAGAAAAAATCATAAAATATGGAATAAGATAAAAAGGGGAGTATGCCTTTTAATTACTTTCGCAATTGTGATAGGAATTGTATTTTTCATTGCGTTTATTATAATACCTCAATGCAGTGAGTCTGTTGATCTTCTTGCAAAAAATATACCTTCTTATATAACAAATATTCAAAATTTTATAGCGGAAATTTCAAATAAATTTTCTATAGATTTTTCAAATATAAGTTTTGATTGGGCAAGTCTTGGAAATAAGCTAACAGAATTTTTGCAAAATCAATCTGCTATTTTTATAAATACTACTGTAGGAGTAACTTCAAGTATTTTTTCGGGAATATTTAATTTTGTAATCGGTATTGCCTTTTCGATATATATACTTGCGCAAAAGGAAAAGCTTTCTATGCAGTTTAAAAGACTTTTTTATGCGTATATAAAAAAAGATAAGGTGGATAAAGGTCTTGAACTTGCTTATATGACTTCGGATACTTTTGAAAAATTTGTAAAAGGTCAGTTTACCGAAGCGATAATTATAGGAGTTTTGTGTTTTATAGGAATGCTGATATTTGGTATGCCTTATGCTCCTATGATAGCAGTTCTTGTAGGATTTACCGCTTTAATACCTGTTTTCGGCGCTTTTATAGGTACGGGAATTGGTGCTTTCTTAATTTTAATGGTTAATCCGTTAAAAGCGGTTTGGTTTGTTATATTTATAATTGTACTTCAGCAGCTTGAAGGAAATCTTATTTATCCCAAAGTTGTGGGAACATCCGTGGGACTTCCGGGAATATGGGTACTTGCAGCAGTTACTTTAGGCGGAAATTTCGGTGGAATTTTCGGTATGCTTTTGAGCGTACCTCTTTCTTCAATTATATATAATATTTTAAGAAAGTCTGTTTTTGAAAGGCTTAAGATAAAAAAGATAAAAGTAAAATAAAAATATAACCTTCATTTTATTTAAAATGAAGGTTATATTTTTATTAAAAACAATTTAAATTTATGTAATTAAATATTTCGTAAAAGGAAGAAATAACGGGACATCCTGTTTTTTTCAGCCGTTTTTTATTTTGGTGGCCTTTTTCATAAAGGATACAGCTGCATCCAAGTTCCTTTGAAACCTGAAAATCATGTATTGTATCGCCTATTAAAAGAGTATTATTAAGATTAAGCTTTGTATCTTTGAAAAATTCTTTGGCTCGTTGAATTTTTCCGTGAGCGAATATATCACTGGTGCCTATAATACAATTAAAAAAATTATATACATTAAGTTCTTTAAGCTGTTTTGTCAATATATCCTCTTTTGTTGCGGATAATAATATTTGTGTTATATTTTTATCTTTAAGCTGATTTTGAAAGTTTATAAAGTCTTGAAAAATATTATATTTTGAAGTATTTTCGAAATATAATTCTACAAACTCTAAGGCGAGGTTTTCATAAGATTCTTTTTTAAAATCAAATCCTGCTTTTTCATAATATTTTTTTATAGGAAATCCAAATATTTCGCGGTATTCTTCCAAAGATTTTGTTGGAAGACTTCTTTTTTTCAGCATATAGTTTAAAACATATAAGCATAAATCCACATCATCAAGTATTGTTCCGTTAAAATCCCAAATGAGAGTATTTATTGTTTTCATATATAGTCAACCTCTGTTAGCGTCGAGATAACTTTGAAGAATAATTGCAGCGGCAATTTTATCAACTGCCATTTTTTTGTTTTTGTTTTTTGTTTTTGTTTGATTGAGAATATTGTGAGCTGTTATGGTAGAAAATCTTTCATCCCATAAAATAACGGAGTAATCGCTGTTTTTTTCTATAATTTGTTTTAAATGCTCTGTTTTTTTCCCGCGTTCGCTGATTGTTCCGTCTATATTTTTTGGATATCCTAAAACTATTTTTGAAACGTTATATTTATCTGCAATATCTATAATTTTTTTTGCTAAAATTCCTATATCTTTTTCAATTATAACTTCTTTGGAACTTGCCAAAAATTCGTTTACGTCGGAAAGAGCTATTCCCGTTCTTACATCGCCGAAATCTACTCCAAGTATTCTCATTATATTTCACCGTTTAATATATCTATTGCGATGTCGGAATTTTTTTCCGATAGTTTTTTTTGTACAATTATAGAATTTTTTATTTCAGGCTTAATGCCTTCTTCAAGAAGTTTGGTAATTTGTTTCATAGATACGTCTATATCAAACTTTGCCATATCGGAATAGTAATAGGGATAATTTATGGTTTCCAAAACACCTACGATTTTGGGATCATAGGAAATTCCGTATACGGGAATATTTGCGCAAAGTCCGAATATAAGAGGATGAAGTCTTATAGATATTACAAGCTTTGATTGAGAAATTATATGGATAGTATCTTCAAAGGAATTGTCATAATATATTTCTGCAGTGTCAATATCAAGCATATTATACAGAATTTTTGTTATTTTTAAATCATCCTGTTTGGATAATATAAATACAGGCTTTAAATTATAATTTTCATATATATGCTTTATAAGCGCTGAAAGCTTTTTGTATATTGATTTGTCTTTTTTATGCCAGTCACGAAGGCTTATTACCATATAGTTATCATTTAATATGCGTTTGGCTGAAGATGTAAGATCTATTCCAAAAATTTCGTCTGTGGTTAAATATATATGCTTATTTTCTACTCCAAGGGATTTTATAAAATCAAAAGAAGATTTGTCCCTTAATGACATATAATCTATATTTTTTAAAGCTTCTCTTACTCTTATTATATTTTTTTCTTTTAATATAGGACCTATGCCGTTTGCATACAGATAGGTTTTTACTCCCATATTGTATGCCGTTTTCAGCAAAGTTAAATAGTATAAAAGAGATTTTGTACTTGTGGAGTCCTGCAAAAGACTTCCGCCGCCGTTTATATAAAGCTTAGTTTTTTTTAGCGCTTTACGGATTTTAAAAATATTGATTCGCGAAATTGAATCTATACCGTTTTCTTCTAAAAATGAGTCTCTTTTATGTGTTAAAACAACGATTTTTATATCAGGTTTTTTTTCTTTTAACTTATATATAATGGTATGCATAAGGGTTTCGTCCCCTATATTACCGTATCCGTAATATCCTGAAAGCATAACGTCATATTTTACCTTGTGGTCTTTAAGGCAGTTTGTATAGGCAAACACAGCGTCATTTGCCATTTTTGTCACGCTGTAATACTCTTTTATAGTATTTCTTGAAAATTCTCCGAGATGTTTTTTATATTCATCGGAAGAGGAATATATTTTCATAATGTCATTAAAAAGAGTTTCTTTATCTGCCATTTTACATCCGCGGCAGCAGAAATTTGTATCAAGAGAAATTTTAAGCTTGTCCTTGTCAAAAATTCCGATATATCCTTCGTTTCCGCCAATAATTACAGGCTTTTCACAAGCCATAGCTTCAAGGGCAGAACGCGAAACGTTAACAAAGATATCTGACAAAGCGGCAAATTTATTTATATCAGCTCTGGGTCCTGTTAAAGTTACAACTTTTCTTCCAAGTTCGGTATTAATTTTATCGGCTTTTATTTTAAGCTCATTAAAAACATTTCCACCACCTACAAGGACAATTTCCAAATCGGGAATTTCTTTAACCAGCTTCGGAGCAAGAGCAGTAAGGAAAAAGGCCATATCTGCGCGGTCTTTATCCATACGGCTTATGGATACTATTTTAAAAGAATCGGCACTTAAATTAAATTCTTTTATAATTTCAGAAGTATCTATATTTGGAGAGAATTTTTCAGTATCGATGCCGTTTATGGTAACGTTTATATTTTTTTCGGGTATACCGTAATTTTTTATTAGATAATCTTTTATATCATCGCTTACGGAAATTGTTTTTTCACCCCAGCGAGTAAGAAGATTAAAAGGAAATTTGGTAGAAAATACCCAGTGGGCAGTGGTAACAAAGGGAAAATTAATTTTTTTGTGAAGATTTGCAAGAAGAAAAGCGGGGATTCTTGCATGGGCATGAACAATATCAACTTTTTCTTTTATGATAATATTCTTTAGAAGTTTGTAAGATTTTATCATGTGTATAGGATTTTTATCATGAAGCGGAACCTTGTAGTGTTTTATACCTGCTTCGGAAAGTTCTTTTTCATAAACGCCTCCGTTTGAAGCGACTATAATATCGTATCCTTGTCTTTTCAGTTCTTTTGACAGCTCGACAATATGAGTTTCGGCGCCGCCGATATCAAGTTTCATTGTAGCCATTAAAATTTTCATGATAAAATACCTTTCTGTGAGTATACTTAATTAAAATACTAATATATAATATACTATTTTTTCTTTAATTTCAACGTTAAAAATTATTCCTTTTATACAAAAATATAAAATGTGTAAATTTATTCTTGAAAAAGTACTTGAAATATGGTATAGTTTTAAGGCAAAATACACACGGTATGTGATTTTACGGTACGGTCGTATTTTTATACGTTTCCGGAGAAATGACCATACCGGAGGAAAAAACCGAAGGAGGACATTAAAAATGTCAGTTATTTCAATGAAACAATTACTTGAAGCAGGTGTTCATTTTGGACATCAAACAAGAAGATGGAACCCTAAAATGGCTCAGTACATCTTTGCAGAAAGAAACGGTATTTATATTATCGACCTTCAGAAAACCGTTAAAAAGGTTGAAGAGGCTTATATGTTTGTACGTGATATCGCTGCCGAAGGCGGAGAAATTCTTTTTGTAGGAACTAAAAAACAGGCTCAGGATTCCATAAAAGAAGAAGCCGAAAGAGTAGGCATGTACTTTGTTAACGCTCGTTGGCTTGGTGGTATGCTTACTAACTTTAAAACTATAAAAAGCCGTATAGCGAGACTTGAAAAACTTAATAAAATGAAAGAAGACGGAATTTTTGATCTTCTTCCTAAAAAGGAAGCGGCAAAGCTTACTCTTGAAATTGAAAAGCTTGAAAAATTCCTTGGTGGAATTAAAAATATGAAAAAACTTCCGGCAGCCCTTTTCATTGTTGACCCGAGAAAAGAAAAAAATGCAGTTGCTGAAGCTAAGAAGCTTGGTATTCCGATTATTGCAATAGTTGATACAAACTGTGATCCGGATGAAGTTGACTATGTAATTCCGGGCAATGATGATGCAATACGCGCAGTAAAACTTATTGCGGGAACTATGGCAAACGCTGTTATTGAAGGAAGACAAGGCGAACAGCTTACTGTATCGGAAAGCGAAGAAACAGCTGAGACTGTTGAAGAAGCACCGGCAGAAGAAACTGCGGCTGAATAATTTAGGAGGTTTATTATAATGGCAGATATTAGCGCAAAAGTTGTTAAAGAACTTAGAGAAATTACAGGCGTTGGAATGATGGACTGTAAAAAAGCTCTTGTTGAAGCAGAGGGCGATTTTGATAAAGCAATTGAACTTTTAAGAGAAAAAGGACTTGCGGCAGCTGCAAAAAAATCTTCAAGAATTGCTGCTGAAGGACTTGTTGATATTTATTATGACGAAGCTTCAAATACTACTGTTGTTATTGAAGTTAATTCTGAAACTGATTTTGTTGCAAAAAACGAAAGTTTCAGAGAATTTGTAAGAGGATGCGCTGTTACAGCAATTAAATCCGGAGCAAATACTGTTGAAGAGCTTCTTGAAGCTAAATTTGACGGTAAAGACATTACCGTAGCTGATGAGCTTAGAGAGAAAATTCTTGTTATAGGCGAGAATATGACAGTAAGAAGATTTGAAAAATATACAGGCAGTGTTGTAACTTATATTCACGGTCATGGTCAGATTGGTGTTATGGTTAAATTTGATACCGATGCTGAAACAGCTAAAAAAGATGAATTTGTTACAATGGGTAAAGACGTTGCAATGCAGATTGCGGCTATGGCTCCTTCTTATTTATCAAAAGATGAAGTTCCTTCTGAAGTTATGGATAAAGAAGCTGAAATTATAAAAGCTCAGATGGCGACGGATCCTAAATTTGCAAACAAACCTGCTGCTGCAATTGATAATATTGTTAAAGGAAAACTTAACAAATATTATGAAGAAAACTGCTTGTTAAATCAGGCTTTTGTAAAGGAAAATAAAATTACTGTTGAACAGTATGTTAAAAACTGTGCAAAAGAAATGGGTTCAGATATTAAAATTGTTTCTTTTGTAAAATATGAAAAAGGCGAGGGACTTGAAAAAAGATCCGATAATTTTGCCGATGAAGTTGCAGGTATGGTGAAATAATTAGTCATTTGAGGTAAAAAATATATAAAAAGACAGGAATTAATATTTCCTGTCTTTTTTTGCGTTAAATTATATTATTGCAGCAGTTTAAAAAAGTTTTTTGTATAAGAAATTTAAATGAAATAAAAACCGCCTGATATACAAGCGGTTTTTATTATGAATATAAACAAAAAACTTGTAGTTTTAAAACTACAAGTCTTTAAAAATGTATATAAATTTATCTTGCATTAAGTCTGTTTTTAAGGCATTTAGCTCTAATAAAAGCGAAGATACCGAAAATAAAGCCTAAAGTAAAATATTTATCTTCATCATATCCGCGTTTGCTGGCGATATCAGCGCATTTAAAAGCGAAAATTGCATTAATGACAGCAATAACGGCCAATAATACCATAAACCATCCTACATAATTTGCAAAGAAAACATTAGAAAATTCTTCTAAAGAATTAGAAATACCGGAAAAAAAAGCGCCTATTTTTTCAATAAAGCTTTCGCTTGAAACTTCTTCTGAAACGTTTGCAACAATTTCTCCTGAAACACCAGTGGCAATTTCATTAGAAACATTAGATAAAAATGCACTTAAACCGCCTAAGAAAGCCATTAATTATACCCCCATAATTTATATTATGTAAATTCAATTAATGAAATTATATAACTTTTGTGTAAGATTGTCAATAAAAAACAGCTATAATAATGTTAAGAATTATTTAACTTTTTAAACATGAGGTAATTTTAATCTGTTTTTTTTGTAAAAACATTGCTATTATAAATTTTATTTGTTAAACTAATAATATAAATATTTTGTTTTAATGAAAGGACAGAATTAATGGATAAATTGAGAAATAAAAAATGTTTTATAAGCGATATGGATGGCGTTTTATATCATGGAAATTATCTTTTACCGGGAGCAAAAGAATTTATAGACTGGCTGAAAAGAGAAAATAAAAAGTTTTTGTTTTTAACAAATTCCAGTGAACGTTCACCAAAAGAACTTAAACAGAAGCTGGAGCGTTTGGGAGTTGATGTTGATGAAAAGAATTTTTATACCAGCGCTCTTGCAACTGCGAGATTTGTTGCTGCACAAGCTCCGGGATGTTCGGCTTATGTCATTGGAGAAGCGGGGCTTATAAACGCGCTTTATGAAGTGGGAATTACTATGAATGACGTAAATCCTGATTATGTAATAGTGGGAGAAAGCAAATCTTATAACTATGAAAGCATACAAAGAGCAGTTAATCTTGTTTTAAACGGTGCAAAGCTTATAGGAACAAATCCTGATTCAACAGGTCCTATTGAAGGCGGAATTATGCCGGCTACAAAAGCGCTTATTTCTCCTATTGAGATTGCAACAGGAAAAGAAGCATATTTTATCGGAAAACCTAATCCTTTAATGATGAGAACGGCTATAAAAATACTTGGTTCTTCAAGTGAAGACACAGTAATTGTTGGAGATAGAATGGATACTGATATTATTGCCGGTATCGAGTCGGAAATTGAAACAGTACTTGTTTTATCCGGCGTTTCCGATATAGATACTCCCGATCATTTTCCGTACAGACCAAACTATATTCTTGAAAACGTAGGTAAAATAGTAAAAGATTAAAAAAAGGCTTGATTTTTAATATTTGTTGTGGTAAAATACCTTAGTGTTATTTATGGATAGTCCTCTGCCATTTCTGCTCGGTATGAATATCTGAAAAACAAGGAGGAAAAATTATGAATGAAATTATTAAAGCCTTGACTTCAGAGCAGTTAAAAACTGATTTGCCGGATTTTAAAATCGGTGATACCGTTTGCGTATCTATAAAAGTTAAAGAAGGCTCAAGAGAAAGAATTCAGAAATTTGAGGGAATCGTTATCGCTATGAAGAATGGTGGTATTTCAAAAACCTTTACTGTAAGAAGATTATCTTATGGTGTAGGTGTTGAAAAAATCTTCCCGGTAAACTCGCCTAATGTTGACAAAATTGAGATTGTCAGAAGAGGTAAAATCAGAAGAGCTAAGCTTTACTACCTTCGCGACAGGGTCGGCAAAGCAGCAAAAGTTAAAGAAAGAGTATAATTCTTATATTGCATTCCGATATTTTTCGGAATGCAATTTTTCTTTTAAGTTAATTGCGTTTTTAACAAATTTGATATAAAAAAGCTTTTTGGCAGCGTGTTTACTTTATGAAATTTACAAAAATAATAAAGTAGCCGTAAAAAACTTTACTTTTAGTATATATAATATTATAATTATATATTATGGAAGGAAAGGGCGCTGAGAATATTGTCAAATGAAGAAAATGATGTAAAAAAAATAGTTGAGGACATAGAAAAAGAAGCTGTACTTAATTTATCCGAAGAAGACAGAAAAACAGCGGAAAAATATAAAGATATCGATAATGCTGATTATTCTGAATCTGAAGTTTTAAGGGAAGAAGATCCGTATGAAACTGATGTTTCAGTAAGGAAAGGATTTGTAAAAGAATCATTTGAATTTATGGAGGCTGTTGTGCAAAGCATAATAGTTCTTATTTTGGTATTTACTTTTATTTTTCGAATTGTAGGAGTAGTCGGAGATTCTATGCTTCCGGGACTTATAGGAAGCAATGAGGATACTAATGCTATCGGAGACCGACTTATTATTTCTCAGCTTTTCTATACGCCTAAACAGGGCGATATAGTTGTTATTACACAGCCTATCGAAGGCACTAATGATCCGATTATAAAAAGGGTTATAGCTACAGAAGGTCAGACTGTTGATATCGATGAACAAAAAAGAGTTGTTTTGGTTGACGGAGTGGAAATTTCAGAAAGTTATTTGGGAGCTTATGGAATTACGGATAAAAAAGACCTTGAGCTTCCGGTTACCTTGAAAGAAGGAGAGTATTTTGTTATGGGAGATAACAGACAAAATTCTCTTGATTCAAGATGGAAAAAAGTAGGCATAATTGATGAAAGATATATAATGGGAAAAGCAGTATTTCGGATATTCCCGTTTAACAGGATCGGATTGGTGAAATAATGGAAGAAAAAATGATTTTGCAGTGGTATCTTTTCTTATAAAACTGAATTTTTCTAAGAATAAGTTTTAGATTTGATTTATTTTAAATGGAGCTTAAAATATGCAAGAACTGATTATAAGAAGAATTAAACAAGAAGATGCTCCTTCGGTTGTCGATATAATTATACGTAATTTTTTAGAGATAAACAGTAAAGATTACGGTTTAGAATGTATGGAGAAATTAGCAAATACATATAATAATGAAAAAATATATAACTTGGCAAATAGAAGTAATATGTATGTGATTGCTAAAGATGATGAAATAATCGGAACAGGTGCAATTGCCAACTATTATTCAAAAAAAGATGAAGCTATTATTTTATCTGTATTTGTTAAACCTGAATATCATAATCAAGGAATAGGAACTAAGATAATTAACACGTTAGAAAATGATGAAATAGCGTTAAATTCAAAAAGAATAGAAATACCTGCGTCTATTACTTCAACAGGTTTTTATTTGAAATTTGGTTATAATTATAAAAACGGAATTATGAAATTAGATAAAGAAAAACATTACCGATTGGAAAAATATTTTGATATATAAAGGAAGTGAAAAAATGATTTTGCAGTGGTATCCGGGTCATATGGCAAAAACCAAAAGACTTATGAAAGAAAATCTTAAGCTTTGTGATATCATTGTTGAACTCATTGACGCAAGAATTCCTTAATCAAGCTCAAATCCCGATATAGACACTATAATTGAAGATAAACCCAGAATTTTGCTTGTTAATAAAAGCGATATTTCTGATCCCGTTGTTAATGAAAAATGGATTGATCTTTATAGAAGTAAGAATATAAACGCTTTGCTGATTGATTGTGTAAGCGGAAAAGGAATAGATAAATTTTATTCCTTAACAAAAGAAATCCTAAAAGATAAGATAGAAAAGGATTTGCAAAAAGGAATGGAAAAATCCATAAAAGCCATGATTGTGGGAATACCCAATGTAGGAAAATCCTCCTTTATAAACCGTCTTGCCGGAGGAAAAAAAGCAAAAGTAGAAGACAGGCCCGGAGTTACAAGGGGAAAACAATGGATAAGAACACAGCAAGGTCTTGAATTTTTAGATATGCCGGGCATTTTATGGCCTAAATTTGAAGATAAGGATGTTGGGCTTTGCCTTGGTTTTACAGGAGCTATAAAAGACGATATTATTGATGTTGAAAGTCTTTGCTGTTTCCTTCTGGAAAAGCTTACTGTTAATTATAAAAATCTTATTTGTCAAAGATATAAAATAGAGAACTATGACAATAATTTAAAAGGTTATGAAATATTAGAACTTATTTGTAAGAAAAGAGGATTTTTGATAAGCAGAGGAGAATTTGATTATCTTCGCGGTGCAAATATGGTTCTTGATGAATTTAGAGGCTGTAAAATAGGAAGAATAAGTCTTGAATCTCCCGAAGATATAAAAGGAGATATATAATGGATTGGCATTTTTATGAAAATGAGCTCAGAAAAAAAGGCTATAAGATAATATGCGGTGTAGATGAAGCGGGAAGAGGTCCTTTGGCAGGAGATTTATATGCTGCGGCATGTATACTTCCTGATAACATTGAAATTGAGGGGTTAAATGATTCAAAAAAAATAAGTGAGAAAAAACGCGAACAGATATATCC
>CAKTDK010000012.1 GCA_934541205.1 uncultured Eubacteriales bacterium | reverse complement strand
ATCTGTGTATATGTAGAAGGATTAGAAGAAGAACCAACTTCTGAGCCTACAAAAGAACCAACGAAGGAACCGACAGGTGAAGAACCAACTAAAGAACCAACGAAGGAAGAGGAGGAAAGACCTTTGATTACAGGAGATTTTATTCAGCCGGGATTTTGTGCAACATGGTCACAAGACAGATGGAACAAGCATCTTGATCAGCTTGTACAGGCAGGTATAGATACATTTATTATTCAGTGGATAGCAAATTCTCCAAACGGAGTAATCGGTACGGTATATTATCCGGCAGATCTTCCGGATTACACCAAAGGTTCTTCATACAATAAATATGCAATGGAAGCAGGTATGCTTGAAAAATGCCTGAAAGCTGCTGAAGAACGCGGAATAAAAGTATATGTGGGGTTAAATGCTGCTGATGAATGGTGGTCAAAGGCTGTAAGCGATAAAACTTGGTACACACAGCAGTCGGAAATAGGAAACGCAATTGCAAAAGAGATATATGATTTATATAAAGAAAAATATCCCAATGCGCTTGCAGGATTTTACTGGTGGTTTGAAATGTATAACGGTATGGGCGGAAGAGAAGAAGCTTTTGCGGATATGATAAATATAAATCTTGATTATCTTACAACTCTTGATCCTTCAATTCCTTTTGTGTTATCGCCTTTTGTAACCAGAAATACAACTTCTGTAAAAGCTCAGCAGGAATGGACAAAATTTTTCTCTTATGCAAGATTTAGAAAAGGCGATATATTTACAATGCAGGATGCTGTGGGAGCAGGACATATTGATATAACTCAGCTTGATGAATACTATGCCGCTATAAAAAAAGCAGTAGACACTGAACCTAACGTTGAATTTTGGGCTAACAATGAAAACTTTATCCAATCAACTTGGGGCCCGTCACCGCTTTCAAGAGTTGTTGAACAAATGGAAATAACCGATAAGTATGTTACAAAGCATATCAGTTTTTCATATTCTCATTATTATGCTCTTGAAGGAGCAAAGGATGATAATTACAGACATGAAGTTTATCTAGAATATAAAAATAAGGGAAAGATACTTGACTGATGAATATTCAGATATTTGGAAATGTAAAATGTTTTGATACAAAAAAAGCTCAGCGCTATTTCAAAGAACGGGGTATAAAATTCCAGTTTGTAGATATATATAAATATCCTATGAGCTTCGGAGAATTTAACAGTGTTAAAAATTCTTTGGGCGGTATTGACTTTTTGATAAAGGAAAAATCAAATGATGAAGATTTTATTCTTATAAATTATTTATCTTTAGAAGATAAGGAAAAAAAGATTTTTGAAAATCAGAAACTTATAAAAATTCCAATTGTAAGAAACGGGAAAAAAGCTACTGTAGGATATTGCCCTGACATTTGGAAAAGCTGGGATTAGATAAGGATTTTGAAATGAAAAAAATTATTGTACTGTTTGCAGTTACTCTTTTGATTTTTATACCGGGATGTAAAAAAACGCCTGAAAATTTGATTTTAAGTGTAAGAAATGATGATGTTTATACTTATGATAATGAAACGACTATGGAAAATGATTCTTTTTCAAAAATAGATTCGGTTTCAAAGTTATTTGAAAAGTGCGGAAGTAATATAGTTCATGAAAATAACGGAATTTACTATACTGTATACAGTCTTAAAGATAATAAGCTTTGCTATGTGTTTTTTGAATATGATGAAGAAACCGGAAAAGATATGAGAAAATTGGAGTTTTTAGAGTATCCCAATGCAGATAATGAGAAAAAAATAAAATCAAGAGTGCTTTCGCAAGATTTTCCCGAAAATATAATAAAGTAAATTTTAAAACCATTAAGCGCTCTTAAAGAGAGCTTAATGGTTTTTTATATTGTAAAAAAGGAGACAATATTGAAAATATTTTTTGTAACAATAAAAAAAGTTATATAGCTATTATATTGTTTGGAACAGCTATAGGATGTATGACTTTAATTTTTAATATTTTTCCAAACAACGATTTATGGGTTTTTTCTTCATTCAGTACGGGAACAATCGGATTTTGGATGTTTTCGTGTTCTGTGATTTCTTTGTTAAGCAATAAAAGGATTATTGCTTTTATAAATATATCGGTATATATTTTTTTAGTGTTCTTGATTTATTATTTATTTAAAAATGTAAAAAATATTAATTTTTTTGAGATTTTATTAACAGTTATATACAGTGTAATTATAGGAATAATATGCGGAGGGTTAGGCGCTGTTTTATGGAGCGGAAAATTAAACAGCTTCATTGGTTCAGTTTTGGTATCGCTGCCTTTTGCAATTATTTTGTCAGAATCATGTGTAATGTTTTTTGCTGTTTTTATGTATAAAAGATATTTGTTTCAGGCAATTTTTGACCTTATGTTAGGTGTTATATATTTTTTTATTTTAAAAAAAGAAATATTTTTTCAGAAAAGGGGAGTAATTTTAAGTATAGTATTTTTTATATTTTTTAGCATAATATTCTTTATATACAGATTTCCTATTATTTTAAAATCATAGCCATCTACCAAAGTGGTAGGTTTTCTTTCGCATTTTTATGCTCAGTTGTTTTAAGACATAATAAAAACGGATAGCTTTAAAGCTATCCGTTTTTATTTAAATTTTAAAATAAATTTTTATTTTAAAAATTTTTTGGCATAACCCGGTTTATTTTCCTGACGTACTCTTGAAATAGCCATTGCGTATTTTGGAACATCTTTTGTAATGGTACTTCCTGCAGCAATAAAAGTATCGTCTTCAACTTTTACAGGAGCGATGAAATTAGTGTTACATCCTATAAAGACGTTATTTCCGATTACCGTACGGTATTTGTTTTTACCATCGTAATTTACCGTAACAGTACCACAGCCGAAATTAACTTTGCTTCCTACATCGCTGTCGCCTACATAAGTTAAATGCGCGACGGAGGTTTTTTCTCCTATCTGTGAATTTTTCACTTCCACAAAATCACCGATTTTTACGTTGTCTGATATTTTACAATCAGGCCGTATGTTGCAGAAGGGTCCTATAGTGACATTATTTCCTATAAAACTTTTTTCACAATATGAGGCTTTAAACGAAGTAAGTTCTCCGATTTGGCAGTTATATACAAAAGAGTTGGGACCTATAACTGCGCCTGAGCGGATATATGAATTACCTTTTATAACAGTTCCGGGAAGTATAGATACATCCTTTTCTATAACGGAATTTTCATCAATTATAATACCGTCGAAGGATTCAAATATAACTCCTTTTTCACAAAGAGAATAAAGTACTTTTTGTCTTGCGGCTTCTTTAATTTCCATAAGAGAAAGGTTATCAAAAATACGTGAACAAAAAGAAGTATCAGTTTCTATAAATGTAAGTTTTTTGAAATCTTTAGAAAATTCATAAATATCTAAAGATGAATTTAAGAAACTTATAAAAATGTTTTTGTCAAGAATAAAAATACTTCCCTCGCAGTCGTTTTTAATAATTCTGTCATAAGTTGTTAAAACAGTAATTGTTCCGTCTTTATGCATAGTTATTGCTTCTTTTATTACATCGCTGTCTAAAAGTGCCATATCGGCGTGGCATATTAAAACAAGGTCAAAGCCTTTAACAAAGTCGCAGGCAAAACTTTTATCACAGGTGCAGGTAAGATTATCAATATCATATTTCGTAAAGTATTCAATATTATCGTTTAAAATAAGATGATTTGAACATCCTGAATTGTTAAGTGTTGATATTTGTCTATTTAAAATGGGACTGAATAGAATATTTATGTCAAAAAGTTTTTTTGTATCAAAAAAGTTATTTTCGGTTAAAATAAATGAACATATATTTTTCATTTTAAACTCCTTTTTGATTATTTTATATTTTCATTTTATACTCTTTATATAAAATAATCAATATATTTATTTGTATATTATGTAAATTTAATGCCTTAAAGGTCGCGATATAATTATATTTTGTATAAAATAAACTAAATTATAAAAATAAATAAAAAAGATTTTGCAAAAACCATAATTTGTGATATAATGTATTTGTTGTTTGGCAAAAGAAATTTTGCTAAACTTTTTTACCATGTTTAAAATAAATAATAATAAATTTTTGGAGGTAACCTATAGTGAGCAAAAAATTTGTATACCTTTTTAGTGAAGGTAACGGAAAAATGCGTGAACTTCTGGGCGGTAAGGGCGCTAACCTTGCTGAAATGACTAACCTTGGTATGCCTGTACCACAGGGATTTACAGTTACTACTGAAGCTTGTACTCAGTACTATGAAGATAACGAAGTTATCAATGATGAAATTCAGGCTGAAATTATGGAATACATTACAAAGCTTGAAGAAATAGCAGGCAAAAAATTCGGTGATTTGGAAAATCCTCTTCTTGTATCGGTTAGATCAGGCGCAAGAGCTTCTATGCCGGGTATGATGGATACTATCCTTAATCTTGGTCTTAACGACGAAGTTGTTGAAAGTTTTGCTAAAAAAACAGGAAATCCTCGTTTTGCTTATGATTCATACCGTCGTTTTATTCAGATGTATTCAGATGTTGTTATGGAAGTAGGCAAAAAATATTTTGAAGAATTAATCGACGAAATGAAAGAAAAGAAAGGCGTTACTCTTGATACTGAGCTTGACGCTGACGATTTAAAAGAATTAGCTAATCAGTTTAAAGCTGAATATAAAGCTAAAATCGGCGTTGATTTCCCATCTGATCCAAAAGAGCAGTTAATGGGCGCTATTAAAGCTGTATTCCGTTCTTGGAACAATCCGAGAGCTATTTACTACAGAAGAATGAACGATATTCCTTCAAGCTGGGGTACTGCAGTTAACGTTCAGATGATGGTATTCGGAAATATGGGTAATACTTCCGGTACAGGTGTTGCATTCTCAAGAAACCCATCAACAGGTGAAGCAAAGCTTTACGGTGAATATTTGATGAATGCTCAGGGTGAAGACGTTGTTGCAGGCGTTAGAACTCCTCAGACTATTGATCAGCTTAAAGAGGAAAATCCGGCTGTTTACGAACAGTTCTGCACTATTGTTGATAAGCTTGAAAAACATTACAGAGATATGCAGGATATGGAATTTACCATTGAAGACGGTAAACTTTATATGCTTCAGACACGTAACGGTAAGAGAACTGCTGCTGCTGCTTTAAAAATCGCTTGTGATTTGGTTGACGAAGGAATGATTTCCGAAGAAGAAGCAGTTTTACAGATAGATCCAAAACAGCTTGACGCTTTGCTTCATCCTCAGTTCGATGCAAAAGCTTTAAAAGCAGCTACTCCTGTAGGTTCTGCGCTTCCTGCATCTCCGGGAGCTGCTTGCGGTAAAATAGTATTTACTGCTGACGACGCTACTCAATGGGCAACTCAAAAAGGAGAAAAAGTTATTCTTGTAAGACTTGAAACTTCTCCTGAAGATATCGAAGGTATGCATTATGCTCAGGGTATCTTGACTGTTCGCGGAGGTATGACTTCTCACGCTGCTGTTGTTGCTCGTGGTATGGGTACTTGCTGTGTATCCGGCTGCGGTGATATTAAAATAAATGAAGAAGCTAAAGTATTTACACTTGGCGGAAGAGAATTCCACGAGGGTGATTATATTTCACTTGACGGTTCTACAGGTAAAATCTATGGCGAAGCTATTCCTACTGTTGAAGCTTCAATTGCCGGTGATTTTGACAGAATTATGACTTGGGCTGATAAATTCAGAACACTCCAGGTAAGAACCAATGCTGATACTCCTAAAGATGCTAAACAGGCAAGATCTTTCGGAGCAGAAGGTATCGGTCTTTGCCGTACAGAGCATATGTTCTTTGATACAGACAGAATTGCTGCTATGAGAGAAATGATTGTTTCTAAAACTGCAGAGCAAAGAGAAAAGGCTTTAGCTAAGCTTCTTCCAATGCAGAGAGGTGATTTTGAGGCTCTTTACGAAGCTATGGAAGGCAATCCTGTAACTATTCGTTTCCTTGATCCTCCTCTTCATGAGTTTGTTCCTACTGAAGAAGATGATATTATTGCTTTGGCAAAAGAAATGAATATGGAAGTTTCAGATCTTAAAGATATTATTTCTTCACTTCATGAATTCAATCCTATGATGGGTCATCGCGGATGCCGTCTTGCTGTAACTTATCCTGAAATTGCTGCTATGCAGACAAGAGCTGTAATTGAAGCTGCTGTTAATGTTCAGAAAGCTCATAAAGATTGGACTATTGTTCCTGAAATTATGATTCCGCTTGTTGGTGAAATTAAAGAGCTTGCTTTTGTAAAAGCTACAGTAACCAAAGTTGCTGATGAAGTTATTTCAAGTTCCGGTATTGATATGCATTATAAAGTAGGTACAATGATTGAAATTCCTCGTGCCGCTTTAACTGCTGATGAAATTGCTAAGGAAGCTGAATTCTTCTCATTTGGTACAAATGACCTTACTCAGATGACTTTCGGTTTCAGCCGTGACGATGCTGGTAAGTTCCTTGACGCTTATTATGAAAACAAGATTTATGAAAGTGATCCGTTTGCAAGACTTGACCAGGTTGGCGTTGGAAAACTTGTAAAAATGGCTGCTGATTTGGGAAGACAGACAAGACCTGACATCAAACTTGGTATTTGTGGTGAACATGGAGGAGATCCTTCTACTATTGAGTTCTGTCATAACGTTGGCTTGACTTATGTATCTTGCTCACCATTCAGAGTACCGATTGCTCGTCTTGCTGCTGCACAGGCAAAATTAAAAGAAAACAAATAATTTTTATAAAAGTATATTTTCACCCGCTTGTTTATCAGGCGGGTGATTGTATATAGTTAGTTTTATGGAGGAAAAATGATTACAGTAACTGATGTAAGTCTTAATTTTAACGGACAAAATTTATTTGCCGACGTTAATTTAAAATTTTCTGCCGGAAATTGCTACGGAGTAATAGGTGCAAACGGCGCAGGGAAATCAACTTTTTTAAGAATTTTATCAGGAGAATTGGAACCTTCCACAGGAGAAGTTTCAGTTGCTCCAAATACAAGAATGTCGGTACTTAAACAGGATCACTTTGCATTTAATGATTATACTGTTCTTGATACAGTTATAATGGGTAATAAAAGGCTTTATGATATAATGAAAGAGAAAGATGAATTATATGCAAAGCCGGATTTTTCGGATGAAGATGGAATAAGAGCTTCTGATTTAGAGGCAGAATTTGCGGAGCTCAACGGCTGGGAAGCGGAGTCAGACGCTTCAAAGCTTATTCAGGGGCTTGGACTTGACGAGTCTGTTTTATATTCTTATATGAATTCAATTGGTGACAGTGAAAAATTAAAAGTACTTCTTGCTCAAGCGCTTTTTGGAAATCCTGATATTATAATTTTGGACGAGCCTACAAACCATTTGGATATTGAGTCTGTTGAATGGCTTGAAGAATTTTTGCAGGATTATGAGGGAACTGTTATAGTAGTATCTCATGACAGGCATTTTTTAAACAATGTTTGTACTCATATTGTCGATGTTGATTATACAAAGATAAAAATTTATGTAGGAAATTATGATTTCTGGTATGAATCAAGCCAGCTTATGCAGAAAATGATTAAAGACCAGAATAAGAAAAATGAAGAAAAAATTAAAGAGCTTCAAAGTTTTATTCAGCGTTTTTCTGCTAATAAATCAAAATCTAAACAAGCAACTTCAAGACGAAAGCTTATAGATAAACTTACGGTTGAAGAAATGCCTGCTTCATCAAGAAGATATCCTTTTGTTGCTTTTTTTGCTGATAGAGAAGTTGGAAAAGAAATTTTGGAAGTTAAAAACTTGTCAAAAACAATAGACGGGGTGAAGGTTCTCAATAATATTTCTTTTAGAGTTAATAAAGGGGAAAAAATTGCGTTTGTAGGAGATAATGAAATTGCAAATACAGCGTTTTTTCAGATAATAGCGGGAGAAATGGAACCTGATGAAGGGGAGTACAAATGGGGAGGAACTATAAGCACTTCTTATTTTCCAAAAGATAATTCTAAATATTTTAATGATTGTAATGATAGTATTATTGAATGGCTGCGTCAGTATTCAGTTGATAATACAGAGAGCTATTTAAGAGGATTTTTAGGCAAGATGCTGTTTTCCGGAGATGATGTTTATAAACCTGTAAAAGTGCTTTCCGGAGGAGAAAAGGTGAGATGTATGCTTTCGAGAATGATGATGTTCGGAGCAAATGTACTTATTCTTGACCAGCCTACAAACCATTTGGATTTGGAATCAATTACTGCTGTAAATAACGGTTTGATTGATTTTAAAGAAGTGGTACTTTTTTCATCTCATGACCACCAGTTTGTTCAAACTATTGCAAATAGAATTATAAAATTTACTGAAGACGGAATGATTGATAAATCTGTTTCTTACGACGAATTTTTAAATATTGAGAAATAAAATAAAAAACGGACTTAATACAGTCCGTTTTTTATTTTACTTGACAATTATGACTACATATACTATAATACATGGTTAAAAAATTTTAATTTTGGGAGGAAAGTATGAAAAATATTTTGAAAGTTTTGTATTTAATTATGGTATTGGTTTTAAGCATATCCGTATTTACGGCTTGCAAAACTGAGAATCCGGAGGATGCTTTGAAGGCGGCATTTGAAAAAATGGAAAGCCTTAATGATTTTGATGCAGGTATGGATATGAATATAACTATGGATGCTTCCGGAATGGAGGTAGGGGTTTCCGGAGAAATGGATATTAAAGCCTGTGATGTTAAAAATGCTTGCGTGATGAGTATAGATGGAAGTGTAACAGCTTTTAACGTGAAACAGAAAATATCCGCGTATATGGCAGATAGTATGTTCTATATTAATGTTATGAATAACAAAATAAAAATTCCTTTAGGGGAAGGAATTGATATTACTAAAGAAGGAACAGCCGAAACTCCTGATATATCAGCAAGTAATTTAGAGTTAAAAGAAGAAAATGAAAATAAAATAATAACAGGAACTATAAAAGCTGAAGAATTTTCAAAAACTATAACCGATTCAATGAAAAATATTGGAACTGCGTCAGATGAAGAAATACTATCTGAAATTGAAAATTTTGATTTAACTGATATTATATTTAAGGCAGTTATTAATTCAGATGGTTACATTTCTTCTCTTGATTTAAAATTTGATATTAATTTTAAGGAAGCTTCATCAGAGATAAGCAATGAGTTAAGTTATAATTTAAAAATGGATATCAAAATTCAGTTTAATAATATAGGCAAAAAACCTGAGATTACAGCACCTTCTGATTTAGGCAGCTATATGAGTATGGAGGAATATCAAAATTCCTTAATGCAGCAGTATGCAGGTTTAAATACCGGTGATTTGGAGGGACTGGAAGATACAGATTTTAATCTTGATGATTTTAATTTAGACGATTTAGAGTAGAAAAATAAATAAAAAAAGAACAGTTAACAACATGTTTTAAAAATTTATTATTCTTAGAAAGACACTTTGTGTTATTTGGCGAAGAATCTTTTTATAAAGATTCTTCGCCGTTTTTCTGTTCAAAATAACATAATATTTTTTTATTTTATAGAATATTAAACTGTTCTTTTTTTGTTATATCAGACTTAATTGTTCTTTTTCATCATCAGTTTTTCTTTTGAATTTTCCTACGGAAGGAATATTTGCGGTTTTATAATGATCGGGCTTTTCAAACATACCTTCCTTATATATTTCAACGTTATGAAGAGTATTTTTTCCTTTTTGAGTCATTACATTAATCCCCTGGGTGTCTTTTGTAGATTTTGGAGATATAAGTCCGGTATTTATTATCAAAATTTTTCCGTTGGTAGATGTAAGAACTATATCGCAGTCCTCATTTACATAAAGCATTTTGACAAGGGGAGATTTTCCGCTGTATGCGTTAATAAGTTTTTTTCTGTTGGTTTTTGTTTCATAAGATTTTAAAGGAACTTTTGCAGCTTTGCCGTTTTCAAAGAAAAATATCATGAATCCGCTGTAATCATAAGTAGATATCATATATATAGCGTTTTCTTCTTTATCAAAATCAAGAGATGTAGGAATGTAGTCGCCCATAACGCTTGCTTTTGTATCGGAAAAATCGCTTGCTTTTGTTTTATAGACCTGATATTTATCAATGAAAAATTACAGCTGGGCAGTATTTGTTGCTTCTATATGTTCAATTATTTCATCGTTTTCCTTTAACTTATGAGCACCGCCCATTCTAAGAGATAAAGGAGTAATCTTTTTGAAATATCCTTCTTTTGTAAAGAAAAAGTTACATTGATAATCGTCGATTTCTTCTTCTAAGTTTATATCAACTTTTTGTACGTCGTATAGAATTTCGGTTTTTCTTTCTGAAGAATATTTCTTTTTAACATTTTCCAGTTCGGAAATTATAATTTTATCTATTTTTTGTGAGCTGTTTAACGTATCTTCAATATCCTGAATTTCCTTTTGAAGTTTTTCAATTTCTTCTATTCGGTTTAAAATATACTCTTTATTTAAGTGTCTTAGCTTTATTTCGGCAATAAAATTAGCCTGTATTTCATCAATTTTAAACCCTATCATCAGATTGAATATTACTTCATCGTCTTTTTCTGTATTTTTTATAATCTCAACAGCTTTGTCAATATCAAGAAGTATTTTTTTAAGTCCTTTAAGAAGATGCAGTTTATCTTTTTTCTTTTGTAAATCATAATAGAGTTTTCTTTTTATACAGTCGCGTCTAAAATAAGTCCATTCGTTTAAAATTTCGCCTACGCCCATAACACGGGGAGTTCCTGCAATAAGAATATTGAAGTTACAGGAAAAAGCGTCTTCAAGAGGAGTGGTTTTATATAAAAATTGCATTAATTTGTCTGGATCCGCTCCGCGTTTTAAATCAATTGTTATTTTTAATCCTTTAAGACCGGTTTCATCTCTTATATCGGTAATTTCTTTGCATTTTCCCGCTTTTACAAGTTCTACAACTTTATCTATAATTGCTTCAACGGTAGCTGTATAAGGAATTTCAGTTATGTCAATGCAGTTTTGTTTTTTATCAAAAGTATATTTTGAACGCACTTTAAAAGAGCCTCTGCCGGTTTTATAGATATTTTCCATTTCATCTCTGCTGTAAATAAGCTGTCCGCCGGTAGGAAAATCGGGTGCAAGTAAAGTAGAGAGAATAAAATGATTTGGATTTTTAATAAGCTCAATAGTAGTATCACAGAGTTCTCCTAAATTAAAAGAACATATACAGCTTGCCATACCTACGGCAATGCCCTGATTTGGATTTGCAAGAATATTTGGAAAAGTAGTGGGAAGAAGAACAGGTTCTTTTAAAGTTCCGTCATAATTATCCGCAAAATCTACTGTATCTTTATCAATATCCGCAAATACTTCGTTACAGATAGATGCAAGCTTTGCTTCGGTGTAACGGGCAGCGGCGTATGCCATATCTCTTGAAAAGGATTTTCCGAAATTACCTTTTGATTCAACAAGAGGATATAAAAGGGCGCCGTTTCCTCTTGAAAGTCTTACAAGCGTTTCGTAAATTGACGCGTCGCCGTGAGGATTAAGCTTCATTGTTTCTCCTACTATAGTAGCGCTTTTTTTTGTTGTTCCGTTTAAAAGGCCCATTTTGTACATTGTATAGAGAACTTTTCTGTGAGCTGGTTTGAATCCGTCTATTTCGGGAATAGCACGGGACACAATAACGCTCATAGCATAAGGCATATAGTTTTTTTCAAGAGTTTGTGTAATATTTTCAGATCTGAATAAATTACTCATTATAATTCCTCCTTTCCTTTAAGATAAGTCTGTTTCATCAATATACATATATCCTTTTTCGGATATAAGATCTTTTCGTCCCTGTAAATTGTTTCCCAAAAGAATATCAAACATTTTTTCTGTTTCTTCTTTATCTTCGGGAGTAACTTTGATAAGACGCCGTGTTTCAGGCTTCATTGTAGTTTTTGACATCATTTCAGGTTCGTTTTCACCAAGTCCTTTTGAACGCTGAATTTGATATTTTTGGTTACCGAGTTGTTTTAATATTTTAATTTTTTCATTTTCATCATAAGCAAAATAAGTATCTTTTTTTGTATTAATTTCATAAAGAGGAGATTCTGCAATATAAACAAAACCCTCTTCAATAAGTCTGGGAGTAAGAGCGTAAAGCATAGCAAGTATAAGAGTTCTTATTTGATATCCATCAACGTCGGCGTCAGTACAAATGATAACTTTATTCCATTTTAAATCGTCGATATTAAATGAAGAAAGGCTTTTATTGGCCTTAGACTTCATTTCTACTCCGCAGCCCATAACTTTTAAAAGATCAGTTATTATTTCGCTTTTAAATATTTTATCAACATCTGCTTTCAAACAGTTTAAAATTTTACCTCTTACGGGCATAATAGCCTGAAAGGTTTCATCTCTTGCGGTTTTGCATGAACCCAAAGCAGAATCGCCTTCAACTATATAAAGTTCTCTGAGAGATTTATCTTTTGTACGGCAGTCAACAAATTTTGCGACACGGTTTGAAATATCTACATTGCCGGATAATTTCTTTTTTATATTTACTCTTTCTTTTTCGGCTTTTTCTCTGGAGCGTTTATTTATAAGTATCTGGTCTGATATTTTTAAAGCTTCGTCTTTGTTTTCAAGAAAATAAATTTCAAGGTTGCTTCTGAGCATTTGAGTTATAGCTTCTTGGATAAATTTATTTGTTATAGCTTTTTTTGTTTGGTTTTCGTAAGAAGTTTGTTGTGAAAAAGTGTTTGTAATCAAACAAAGGCAATCTTCAATGTCTTGAAATATAATTTTAGATTCATTTTTGTTGTATTTATTGTTTGAACGGATAAAAGCGTCAAATTCATAAAGGAAAGCATTTTTTACGGCTTTTTCAGGAGAACCTCCGTGTTCAAGAAAAGATGAGTTATGATAATATTCCAAAAAACTTCCTTGTTTTGCAAAAGTAAATGCAACGGAAATCAAAACATCATAATCTTCTCTGTCTTGTCTGTCACGGCCTCTTTTTTGAGATTCCCAGAATTTAATTTCACAAAGCTTGTCCATTCCCACTTTCTTTTCAACATATTCGGAGATACCGTTTTTATAATAAAATTCAGTGGTTTCAAAACCGCTATCAGTTTCTTCTTTAAAGATAAATTTTATACCTTTGTTTACGATAGCTTGTTTTTCAAGAATATTTTTAAAATATTCTCCAGAAATATTGATATCGGTAAATACTTCTATATCCGGACGCCATCGTTGAATTGAACCGGTTCTTTTACCGTCATAATTTTCTGTTTTAAGGCCTCCGATATTTTCGCCTTTTTCAAAATGAAGAGAATATTTTTTACCGTCTTTAAAAACTGTTACATCCATAAATTCGGAGGTATACTGAGTAGCGCAGGCGCCAAGTCCATTAAGTCCGAGTGAATACTGATAGGAACCGCCTGCATTGTTTTTGTATTTACCGCCTGCATACATTTCGCAGTAAACAAGCTCCCAGTTATAGCGGCCTTCCGCATTATTGTAATCAACAGGAATTCCTCGGCCGAAGTCTTCGATCTCAAAGACGTTATCTTTATATTTTGTAACGATTATTTTATCGCCGTATCCTTCTCTTGCTTCGTCTACGGAATTTGACAATATTTCAAAAACAGAATGCTGGCAGCCTTCAAGGCCGTCAGAGCCGAATATAACCGCAGGACGCATTCTTACACGGTCTGCGCCTTTAAGAGAGGTTATACTTTCATTATTATATTCCTGTTTCTTTTTTGCCATATTTCTAAACATCCTTTCGAAAGGGTATTTTATTTAAACTTAATTAATCGGCTTTCTAATAAAGGAAGCCGGTTTTGAAAAATATAATAAAATGTAAATAGTTTTTTATATTTTTAAAAGAAATCAATGCTGTTTTTATATAAAATAATATACTCATAGCGATGAAAAATATTTACTTGAAAATAAAAAAGCACAAAGTGAAGTTGTAGAACGGAAATTAATATCGATTTTGCAAGGCGAAATGCGAGACTAATGCCGAGCGAGATATTTATTTCGAAATAAAAAATACAAAGTGTCTTTTTATATTATATCATAGCATTTTTATTTTGACAAACGAAATAAAAACACTGATATTTACATTATTTAATTATTATGATATAATGATTGCGTACGCAACTATTTTATAAAATAACAGGGGGAATATTATGCCTACGTTTATGAGACAGATAAATGTAATAAGCAGATGCGGGGCTATGTATAGAGGAGAAAAATTTAAGGATATAAATCTTAAGGCGCCTCATCACAGTTATATTATGAAAGTATGCAGCAGTCCCGGAATATCTCAGGAACAGCTTGCAAAGCATATATGTGTAGATAAAAGCAATGTTACAAGACAGCTTTCTTATCTTGAACAAGAAGGTTTTGTTAAAAGGCATCACAGTGAAGATGACAAAAGAGTTATACTCGTATATCCTACTCAAAAGGCGTTTGATGTTCTTTCTAAAGTAAAAGAGACTACTTCTTTTTGGAATGAGTATATTACTCGGGGTTTTACTGAAGAGGAACTTGAGATGCTTTCCAGTATGATGGGAAAAATGGCTAAGCGGGCAAGAGAGTATTTTGAGGAGAATGAAAGGGAAAAATGAAGTTTTTATACAGATATATCAAGCCGTTTATTAAAGCGGTAATTTTAGGATTTTTTATAAAAACTGCTGGTACGCTTATTGAACTGGCTTTACCTTATATTTTAAGTTATATACTTGATGAAGTAGTTCCTAATGACGGACGTTTATTTATGATTATTATTTGGGGCTGCGCAATGATTTTATGCGCTTTGATTGCATTTGTATGTAATGTTAAAGCAAATCGTATGGCTTCAAAGGTTTCTCGTGATTGTACGGAAAAGATACGGCATGATTTATTTTACCGTATAATGACGCTTTCAGGAAAACAGGTTGATGAATTTACAATACCGTCGCTTGAATCAAGAATTACTACAGATACATATAATGTTCAGAATTTTATCGGCAGAATACAAAGACTTGGAGTAAGAGCTCCTCTTCTTCTTTTGGGAGGAATTATAGTCACATTAATAATGGATCCTTTTTTATCCTTAGTACTTCTTGCGGTACTTCCCGTTATTTTTATTGTTGTTTATTTTGTTTCATTGTGGGGAGTAAAGCTTTATGTTCAAGTTCAAAAGTCAGTAGACGCTATGATAAGAGTTGTTCGTGAAGACTCACAGGGGATTCGTGTTATTAAAGCGCTTTCAAAAGTAAAAAGTGAACATAAAAGATATAATAAAGTAAATCAGAAGCTTGTAAAAGATGAGAAAAAAGCAAGTCTAACTATGGGGTTTGTTAATCCCGTAATGAATCTTTTGATGAATTTGGGTATTACTTTTGTTGTTTTAGTCGGAGCTTACAGGGTTATGGGGCATCAGACGGAACCGGGAAAGATAGTTGCTTTTACGCAGTATTTTACAATGATATCTATGGCGACTCTTTCTATTACTCGTATTTTTATGATGTATACGAAAAGTTCAGCTTCTGCGGAAAGAATAAAACAAGTAATAGATGTTTCAAAAGATTTAGAGCAGAGTTCTGAAAACATATATCCTTTACAAAAGGACGATGCTTATATTGTATTTGATAAAGTTTATTTTTCTTATAATGAAAATAAAGATATGCTTAAAAATATCAGTTTTAGGTTAAATCGCGGCGAAAGTTTGGGTATAATAGGTGCTACGGGCAGCGGAAAAACGACTATTATAAATTTATTAATGCGTTTTTATGATGTAACTTCCGGATCTGTACGAATAGAAGGCAAAGATATACGTACTTTTGATGAAAAGGAACTTCGTTTGAAATTCGGAGTTGCAATGCAAAATGATTTTCTTTATTCTGATACAATTGAAGAGAATATACGTTTTGGAAGAGATATAAACCATGAGGATATTGTAAGAGCGGCAAAAATTGCTCAGGCAGATGAGTTTATTTCTTCTTTTCCAGAAAAATATAATCATATTCTTACTCAAAAAGCCACTAATATATCAGGGGGACAAAAGCAGCGTCTTTTAATTGCGCGCGCCCTTGCTTCAAAGCCTGATATTTTAATTTTAGACGATTCTTCTTCTGCGCTTGATTATAAGACGGATTTGAATTTAAGGTCTGCCATAAAGCAAAATATAGACGAAGTGACGTCTGTAATTGTTGCGCAAAGAGTAAGTTCGGTAAAAAACTGCGATTTAATAATTGTGCTTGAAGAAGGAGAAATTATCGGTATAGGAAAGCATGAAGATTTAATGAATAATTGTTCTGTATATAATGAAATCAGCAAATCGCAGATGGGGGGAAGCTTTTTTGAATAAAAAAAATAACATATCGGATAAAAAAACAAAAGGTCATACCTTTTTACGTTTGCTGGGATATATTTTTAAGCAATGGCCTTTAGCATTGGTTGCGGTTATACTTTCTGTTTTGTCAAACTATCTTGCGTTAATAGGGCCTCGTTATTTGGGAAATGCCATTGACGCAATTTCTTCTCCGAAAGGAGTTGATATGGATATTGTTATTTATAATTTTTGGCAGATGTTATTTTGCTATGTAATTTCTGCAATTCTCGCATATATTTTAACTGTAATTATGGTTAATTTAAGTCAAAAAATAACATATCTTATGAGAAAACAGCTTTTTGAAAATTTAACGAATTTGCCGGTATCGTATTTCGATAATCATACTACAGGAGATATAATAAGCCGTATTTCTTATGATATAGATACAGTAAACGCCTCTCTTTCAACAGATCTTGTTCAGGTTCTGACAAGCGTATATACCGTTTTGGGTTCTTTGTATTTTATGTTTGTTATTTCAAAACCTTTGATACTTGTTTTTGTAGTTACCGTTCCTATTTCAATTTTCTTTACAAAGCAAAAAGCCAAAAAAATACAGCCTCTATTTCGTAAACGTTCCAGAAGCTTAGGGGAATTAAATGGTTTTGCAGAAGAAATGCTTTGCGGTGTAAAAACAATAAAAGCGTATTATCGTGCTGAAACTGTTACCAAAGAATTTGATAAATACAATGAAAAGGCGGTTAATTCTTATTATGATGCGGAATATTACGGAGCAATGATAGGACCTTCTGTAAATTTTATTAATAATTTGTCTATTTCACTTGTTATGATTTTCGGGGGAATTTTATATCTTTTATCTCAAAATGGAAGCGTTGTTGAGGGAACGATGTGGTTTATTACCATAGGAGGAGTTACACAGTTTGTTATGTATTCGAGAAAATTTGCGGGACCTATTAATGAATTTGCAAATATTATAAGTGAATTTCAGTCTGCTTTTACCGCTGCGGAGCGTATTTTTCGAATTATTGATGAGAAACCCGAAAAGAAGGATAAAGATAACGCAAAGATTCTTTCGGACGTAAAAGGAGATATTGAAATTCAAAATGTTGAATTCGGATATACTCCGGAAAAAACAATTTTACATAATTTTTCGTTACATGCAAAACCGGGGCAGACTATTGCAATCGTAGGACCTACAGGAGCCGGAAAAACAACGGTTATCAATCTTTTGATGAGGTTTTATGATGTAAATGACGGTAAAATTTTTGTTGATGATACCGAGATAAGCGACATTACAAGAGAAAGTCTGAGAAAATCTTATACAATGGTACTTCAGGACACCTGGCTTTTTTACGGAAGTATTTTTGAAAATATTACTTACGGCAGAGAAGATGCCACAATGGAGGAAGTAATTGCCGCAGCAAAAGCGGCAAAAATTCATTCGTTTATTGAACGTTTGCCCGATGGATATCAAACTTTGCTTTCAGACGACGGAATGAATATTTCCAAAGGTCAGAAGCAGCTTATAACAATCGCTCGCGCTATGCTTCCGAAAAGCAGCATGCTTATTCTTGATGAAGCTACGTCCAATGTAGATTCACGTACTGAAAAAAATATACAGTCTGCTATGTCGGAGCTTATGAAAGGCCGTACTTGTTTTGTTATTGCGCATCGTCTTTCGACTATACAAAATGCGGATATTATTCTTGTGGTTAAAGACGGAAATGTTATTGAACAGGGAAATCACAAGGAATTAATGGAGAAAAAGGGCTTTTATGCTTCTCTTTTTAACTCGCAGTTTTCTTAAAATAAAAACCGTATGAATTTACATTCATACGTAGTTTATTTTATTTTTTCATGGCTTTCATTCTGTCGGCTTTATTAAGATGCAGTTTACGAATTCTTATATTTTTGGGAGTAACTTCTAACAGCTCGTCTTCTTTTAAAAATTCAATAGCTTCTTCAAGGCTTAAAACTTTAGGGGGAACAAGTCTTAAAGTTTCGTCAGAGCCGGAAGCGCGCATATTTGACACATGTTTCTTTTTGCATACGTTAACTGCAAGGTCTTCGGCTTTCGGAGATACGCCTACTACCATACCTTCGTAAACATCTACGCCGGGACCTATAAACAAAGTGCCTCTTTCCTGGGCGTTGAAAAGACCATATGTTATTGACTGACCTGTTTCAAAAGCGATTAGAGAACCTGTAAATCTTGTAGGAATATCGCCTTTATAAGGCTGGTATTCATAAAATACGGAGTTTAAAATTCCTTCTCCTTTGGTATCTGTCATAAATTCACTTCTGTACCCGAAAAGTCCTCTTGAAGGAATTATGAATTCAAGCTGCATTCTTGAACCTTGAGGATGCATTTGAATAAGCTCTCCTTTTCTGTAACCCATTTTTTCCATTACAGAACCGACACATTCTTCAGGTACGTCTATAATAAGTTTTTCCATAGGCTCGCATTTGACACCGTCAATTTCTTTCATCAAAACTCTGGGCATGCTTACCGCAAATTCATATCCTTCTCTTCTCATATTTTCTATAAGGATGGAAAGGTGCATTTCTCCTCGTCCCGATACAAGAAAACTGTCTGTGGAATCTGTATCTTTTACTCTTAAAGAAACGTCTTTTAGGAGTTCTTTCATAAGTCTGTCTCTTATTTGACGAGTTGTAACAAATTTACCTTCTTTTCCGGCAAAAGGACTGTTGTTAACGCAGAAAGTCATTTCAACCGTAGGCTCGGAAATTTTTACAAAAGGAAGAGGCTCGGGAGAATCGGGAGAACATATTGTATCTCCGATAGTTAAATCCTCTATTCCTGAAAATGTTACTATATCGCCAACCGTTGCGCTTTGACAGGCAGTTCTTGTAAGGGTATCAATCTGATAAAGATTTGCTATTTTTGCTTTTTTTGGTTGTCTTTCGTTATGATAATCACAAATAGCAACTTCCATATTGGGTTTTATAATTCCTCTTTCAACACGTCCAACGCCTATTCTTCCAACATATTCGTTATAATCAATAGAGGAAACAAGAAGCTGAAGCTTTCCGTCTTCATCTCCTTTTGGAGGGTCAATATAATCAAGAATAGTTTCAAATAAAGGAACAAGATCAGTTCCTTCTTTATAAGGAGAAAGTGAAGCAGTGCCTTCACGACCTGAACAGAATACCATGGGACTGTCAAGCTGTTCGTCTGTAGCGTTAAGTTCAAGAAGAAGCTCTAAAACCTCATCGGGGATTTCGTCAAGTCTTGCGTCGGGCTTGTCTATTTTATTAATAATAACGATTACTTTGTGTCCGAGTTCAAGGGCTTTTTGAAGTACAAAACGCGTCTGAGGCATAGGACCTTCTGCAGCGTCTACAAGAAGAAGTACTCCGTCTACCATTTTTAAAACACGCTCAACTTCACCGCCGAAATCAGCATGGCCGGGAGTATCAATAATGTTTATTTTTACACCATTATAATGAGTAGAAGTGTTTTTTGCAAGGATTGTTATACCCCTTTCCCGTTCAAGGTCGTTTGAATCCATAACTCTTTCTTCAACAACCTGATTTTCTCTGAAAGAGCCTCCTTGCTTAAGCATTTCATCAACCAAAGTGGTTTTCCCATGGTCAACATGGGCAATTATAGCTATATTTCTTAAATCAGTTCTAATCAAAAAAATTCCTCCAAAAATAAGTTAAATTTACACCACAATAAATTATACTATTTTATATTATTAAATAAAAGTGGAATTTTAGACATAAAAATACACAGCTTTTATATCTATTTTGAATATTTTTACTTTTAAGAGAAAAAAACAGACGGCATATTGCCGTCTGATGAAAAACTATTTTTATAGGTTGCGAAACATTGAAACATCTCTTTGGGAATAAACCGACATTACAAGCCCGACAGACAGCCACACAGATAAAATAGAGCTTCCGCCGTAACTTATAAAGGGAAGAGTAATTCCTATAACAGGAAGTATTCCTATACACATTCCTATATTTTCAATCATTTGAAAAGCAAGCATGGAGAAAACGCCTACGCATATATAACTTCCGATATAATCCCTTGACTTTGAAGAAACAATTAAAATTCTTACAAATAAGCATACAAATAAGGCGATAAGAAGTATGCACCCCAAAAATCCGAATTCTTCTCCGCATACCGAAAATATAAAATCTGTTTGTTTTGCGGGAAGAATACTGTATTGATTCTGAAGCCCCTGAAGATAGCCTTTTCCGGCAACTTTTCCTGCTCCTACCGCAATTTTGCTTTGTATAGCCTGGTAACCGAATCCCAAAGGATCAAGCTCGGGATTAAATGTGAGAAGAATTCTTTTTTTGTGATAAGTTTTAAAAACAAAGTTCCATAAAAATACTAAAGTTCCTGCGGCTCCGGCAAGACCAACCGCAAAATATCTCAGTTTTAATCCGGCGCAGAAAAGCATTCCCAGCATAATTGCACAGTAGACAAATACAGTTCCGAAGTCGCCCTGCAACGCTATTATTACAGCAAGAATTCCGAAATGCAAAAAAAGCATGGCAATAGATTTAAATTTATTTAACTTATCTTTTACAATATTAAGATGAGTGGCAAATGAAATAATAAAAATTATTTTTACAATTTCAGACGGCTGTATGCCTATACCGAAAAATCTTATCCAGTTTTTATTTCCGTCTACTTCTTTTCCGATAACAAAAACCGATAAAAGAAAAAGTACTCCGAAAGCATATAAAAAAGGAGAAATTTTAGACAAGGTATCATATTCTATGAAATGTATTATTATAACGCATATAAACCCGAGGAAACAGCCGGCTCCCTGAATTATAAGATACTTATAGGTTTCATAGGAATAAGTAGCACTGTAAACAAGAGTAAGACCGAAAATCGATAAAGCTAATGCCAAAGAAAAAGTAATAATATCGAAATTTCGGAATTTTTGAAAAAGTCTGTTTCTATTAATCTCCATAATACTTTCCTTTCGGTTATTTTTCCGCAATGATTTCTCCGCTTTGAAATTTTAAAAATTTTTTTCCTTGAAAAGTTAAAATCCCGTTATATCCGCATTCAAGCTGTCTATATATTCTGCCAGGGACACAGAATTTTATGACGTCGTTTGAGTCAAGAGTAAAAATGATATAGTAATCAGTATGGATTATATTATTTGTGTCTGTATGTGAGTATCTTTTTTTATCCGATACATAAGCGCGGGTATTTATTACGGGAGAGTTTTGATTTTTAAAAAAATTTATAATAACGGCTGCAATGCTATCAATTACTATATAAAAATACTTGAAAAATTGCCTACAAA
>CAKTDK010000011.1 GCA_934541205.1 uncultured Eubacteriales bacterium | reverse complement strand
ATTTTACACTAATATATGATATATAACCGAATTTTAGATTATTTTTTCTCTTGTTTTTTATTATAATTACATCATTGAAAATTCAGTAACTATATTTTTAATAACAAAAACCGCCCTCGATTTCTCGAAGGCGGTGTAATCCGCGGTCCCACTTCGTTTTTTGCTTACGGTCAAAGACTCTTCCTTAACGCGGAAACTCGTTCTGCCATACTTTATTTCCTGCAGAAAGCTCATGGACGCACTTGGCATCAACTCATCTTAATTCGATTTCACCATACACGAATCTCTCTGAAAGCCTTATTGATGTTACTTTTTCCAATCATTGCCTAATATTATTTTATATTATATTACAGCCTTATTTTTTTGTCAATTATTTTCTGAAATCTATAAATTCCCAATTTTCCTTTACGTATTCATATCCGGAAAAGACAGTAAGCACTGTCGCAATATATAATATGATCTGACCGATGCCAATGTTCATGGCATACATATTATTTATAAAAGACAATTCTTTTATATTAAGCTCCATTAAAGAAAACTCAAGAAGTACAACTACAATCCCTATTAGCTGAGTTACAGTTTTCATTTTTCCCCAAATAGACGCAGCAATAACTTTTCCAGAATTTACTGCAACAAGTCTTACTGAAGTTACCAAAAGCTCTCTTGTGATAATTATCAATACAATCCAGCCAAAAATCAAATCCTTTTCAATAAACATTATTAAAGCGGCAATAACAAGAATTTTATCCGCAAGAGGATCCATAAGCTTGCCGAATTCTGTAATAAGATTATATTTTCTTGCAAGCTTTCCGTCTATCATATCCGTTATTGACGCAGCCGCAAAAATAATCAAAGCCAAAAATCCATGCAAAGGAAAGTCGAATAAAAAACACACAATAAAAACAGGTACCAGAATAATTCTGAAAATCGTAAGTTTATTTGCTATATTCATATTAATTCTCCCATCAAATCATATTCAAATACATCAAGTATTTTAACTTTTACAAAATCACCGGGCTTTACTTTTTTATCAGTAGCAAAAAATACTTTTCCGTCTATTTCAAATGTATCCATATAACTTCTTCCGTAATAAACTTCAGCATATCTGTCATAGTCTTCAACCAATACTTCTAAAGTCTTGCCTATAAAAGTTTTATTTATTTCATCGCTTATTACAGATTGCTGAGACATAAGAATTTCAAGCCGTTCTTCTTTTACTTTTTCATCTATCTGATTTTTCATTTCAAAAGCCTTTGTTCCCTCTTCGGCAGAATATTTAAAAGCTCCTACTCTTTCAAGCCGGGCATCTTTTATAAATTCCAAAAGCTCCTCAAATTCTTCTTTTGTTTCTCTGGGAAATCCTACAATAAATGTACTTCTTATAACAACTTCCGGTATTTTTTTTCTTATTTTTTCTATTAAAGATATTATTTCTTCCTTAGTACCTTTTCTGTTCATTCTTAAAAGTACATTGTTATTTATATGCTGCAAGGGCATTTCGATATACTTTACAATTTTATCTTCGGAAGCAATAACATTAATAAGCTCATCGGTTACCTTATCAGGATAAAGATATAATACTCTTATCCATTTAAAATCTATTTTACAAAGCTCCTTTAAAAGTCTTGCAAGAGAATATTCTCCGTAAATATCTTCGCCGTATCTTGAAGAATCCTGAGCAATAACGCAAAGTTCTCTGACTCCTTCTTCATACATAAGCTCTGCCTGGCGCATAAGTTCTTCTATTGGAATACTTCTGTATCTTCCTCTTATCTGAGGTATAGCGCAGTAAGTGCATTTATTGTCGCAGCCTTCTGCAATTTTTAAATACCCCATATAACTTGGAGTGGTAAGTATTCTGTCGCCAACAGGCATATACTTATTTTTATCCTTAAAAGAAATATAATTTTCATCCGCCATTACATTTTTTACGGCAATCGCTATATCATCATAGCTTCCTGTTCCCAAAACGCCGTCTATTTCAGGTATCTCTTCTTTTATTTCATCTTTATATCTTTCTGCAAGACAGCCTGTAACTATTATTTTTTTAATAGTCTTTTCATTTTTTAATTTAACCATATCAAGTATATTTTCAATGGCTTCTTTTTTAGCATCTTCAATAAAACCGCAGGTATTGATTATTATAACGTCGCTTTCATCCGCCGTAGACATAATTTCTATGCCGTTTTTTTCAAGAATGCTCAGCATCCTTTCAGAATCAACCTGATTTTTGGCGCAGCCAAGAGAAATCAACCCCGCTTTAATAGATTTCATCATATTCCTCCGTATAATCTCTTATCTGGCTAAAAATTTCATCATAAGAATAGCCTTGTCTCAAAAGATAAGAAACTGCTCTGTTTTTTATTTTTTTATCTTTTAAATCCTGCACAGAATATCTGTTTTGCAAAATTTCTCTTATTTTTTTATAATCGTTTTCAAAGTCTTCCAAAACGTCGTCTATTATATCCTTTGAAAGGCCCTTTTTTATCATTTCGGTTCTTATTCTGCTCTTTCCGAAACCTTTGCCGTTATAATATTCCAAAAGCTCTATGGCATAATTTTCATCGTTTATATATCCCTTTTGTACCATATAGAAAGCGGCATACTCTGCCGCCTGTTTTTCTATATTTTTTGACATAAGCTTTTTTATAAGTTCTTTTTTACCATGTGAACGAAAAGACAATATATTATACGCTTTTTTTAAAGCTGCTGAAAATTCTTCATAATTAAAAAGCATTGCCGCAACATCAGAATTTATCTCTTTACCGGCGTTAAGGTCAAAAGTAACGACAAAATCATAGTCTACATTTTCAATGCATTTATCTTCTATAAAAATATTGTACTTATAACCATCACCAAGTGATTTTATATCGGTAATTTTCATTATTCTTCATCAACTGTCACATCAACAGATGTATCCTTTGCAACAGCTTTTTTCTTTGCTTTGCCGGTTACAGAAAGCTTATCTTTGTTTTCCATAATATAATCTTCTACTTCTTTGGCAATTTCAGGATTTTCAAGAAGATAAGTTTTTGCATTATCTCTTCCTTGACCTATTCTTGTATCTTTATACGAAAACCATGCGCCGCTTTTTTTGATTATATCAAGCTGAACTCCAAGGTCAACAAGTTCACCTGCTTTTGAAATTCCTTCACCGTACATAATATCAAACATTGCTTCTTTAAAAGGAGGCGCTATTTTATTTTTCACAACTTTTACTTTTGTTCTTGAACCAATCATTTCAGTACCGTTTTTTAAAGTCTCGGTTCTTCGAACTTCCATACGTACAGAAGCATAATATTTTAATGCGTTTCCGCCCGTAGTAGTTTCAGGATTACCGTAAACAACTCCTATTTTTGAACGAAGCTGATTTATAAAAATTACAACGCAGTTTGACTTTGAAATAAAGCCGGCAAGCTTTCTCAAAGCCTGAGACATAAGTCTTGCCTGAAGTCCCATGTGGGAATCTCCCATATTTCCGTCTATTTCGGATTTCGGCACCAAAGCGGCAACAGAGTCCACAACAAGCGCGTCAATAGCTCCGCTTCTTACAAGAGCTTCAGTAATTTCAAGAGCGTCTTCGCCCGTATCAGGCTGAGATACAAGAAGATTATCCACGTCAACACCAAGTGCCTTTGCATAAACAGGATCCAGCGCATGCTCAGCATCAATAAACGCAGCAGTGCCTCCGTTTTTCTGCGCTTGCGCAACCACATGAAGTGCCACTGTTGTTTTTCCCGATGATTCAGGCCCGTAAATTTCTATTATTCTTCCTTTGGGAACTCCGCCTATTCCAAGAGCTATATCAAGAGAAATAGAGCCTGTTGAAATAGCCTCCACATTCATTGTAGTATTTTCTCCAAGGCGCATAATAGAACCTTTACCGAATTGTTTTTCTATTTGGTCAAGCGCTGTACGCAAAGCCTGCTGTCTGTCCATAAGTAACCTCCAAAAAACTCTATATGATAAAATTATACAACATTTTTTTCATTAAATCAATAATAAAAGTAACATACGTCATACGCTATGCGGCAATTTTTCCTTCTATGTAAGAAAACATATCAAAAGCCATTTTGTACAGCTTTTCAATTTGTTTATCACTTATATTGAGAGGCATATCCGCCGGATATCTTGTTTCTATATAATATCTGTTTAAATCAGCGCTTTCGTCAAGCCACTGCTTGAAACTTTCATCAAAATCACAAGCCTTTCTGCACAAATATATCAAAGAATGGCCGTCAAAATGTCGTCCTGCTTTTAACAATAGATAAGCTTTCAGGGCTTTTTCTATACACTGCTGACAATGAAACGCTATTATTTCATTATCTCCTCTGCAATTTTTCAGTATTCTTGCAGCCTCCAAATCATCATCAGATTTATCAAGCCAGTCAATATAACTTTTTGAATCTCCTCTTTGTCCTCTATATCTGCCCATAAATCAACTGTCCCTTCTTTGTTATCCTGCTGGCGAAGCTGTATTCATCCTTTAAAAGATTTTCCCATTCTTCTTTGGTATAGCAAAGACAAACAAAGGGAATTTCACTTAAAATATTTAAGTATATATCTTTTTCCGTTTCCTTGGAATTTCCATCTTCTATAATAACGGCTATATCAAACTGTTTTATTTTTTCTCCCGTAACATTTACTTTTGTGTTATAAAGATAAATAAAAGAAACCGGATATTTTTTTGATATCTCTTTCGCAATTTCATTTATAAGATCTTCTCTTTCCATAATAATTTTCCTTTCTTAAAAAGTTATTTGATCAAGATTTTTCTCAAAAGGCGGAAGAAAATGCTTCAAAAAGAAATCTACTTCTTCCATTTTCATTTCTTTAACAGATTTTAAAGTGCTTTCATAAGCGCTTTCAAAATCTTTATTTCCTGCCGATAGTTCCTGAGCACATTTTATCAAAGCGGATAATTTATCCGCTGCCTTTACTATTTTCTTTGTCGCGTCATCATTATCAAAAAATATATTTTCATATTCTGTTTTCATTTCTTTGGGAAGCTGATTTAAAAGCTTTTTTGTAGCAAGCTTTTCAATCTCTTTATATTTACCAGATATCTCCTTATCCAAATATTTTACCGGCGTAGGCAAATCTCCCGTTATTATTTCACCGCCGTCATGATACATTGCATAAGAAAGTACTTTGGTCAAATCATAATCCTTTTTAAAATATATATTTCCTATAAGACAAAGTCCGTGAGAAATCACCGCAACGTCAAAGGAATGTTCTTTAAGGCTTTCTTTTTCCGTATTTTTCATAAGTCCCCAGCGTATAATATATTTCATTCTGTTTATAAAAGCAAAAAAATTATATTCTTCCAAAAAAAGCCCTCCCGGTTTATTTAGCGTTCTTTTATTGTAATTATTATACCATAAAAAATAAATTTATGATATAATATATACCATTAATATTTTATTTAACGGAGAAAAAAATGACTGATATAGAGAAACTTAATAAAATAAAAGAATTTCTTTTGGAAAAAGGCGCAAGCGACGTAGGATTTGTAAAAACGCCTGATAATGTAGGAAAATTTAATAACGCAATTTCAATAGTGATAAAATTATCAGACGCCGTTATTTCAGAAATAGAAACTCAGCCTACCTTTACTTATTTTACCCATTATAGAGCTGTAAATGCTTTTATTGACTCTCTTATTTTGCAGACAGGATTATTAATAGAAAAAATGGGAAACAGTTATATCCCTATTCCCGCTTCCCAATCCATAAATACAAAAGGCAGCAGTTATCAGGGAAGATATTCACATAAAAAAGCCGCCCGTCTTTCAGGAATGGGCAGTATAGGAAAAAACGCACTTTTCATACATAAAGATTTCGGTCCCTGCGTTCGTCTTGGAACTATATTCTGCGATATTGAAATGCCGGATCCTTGTCCGACAGAAAACACATGCGCTTTTTGTGACAAATGCGTAAAAACGTGTCCCGCTATGGCAATTACGGGAGAATGTTTTGATGAAACAAAAGACAGAAGTTTTATATTCGACGCAAAAAGCTGCAGCGATTATATGAAAAATAATTTTATGCACATAGGCAGAGGTGCCGTATGCGGAATTTGTATAAAAGTATGCAACGATGTTTTTAAAGCGAGGAAAAATAATGTTTAATTTTTTCAAAAAAAGCAAAAAAATAAAAATAGACAACGATATAAAAATACTTATCGAACTTGACAAAAGAAAAATTTCTTACTTAACAAGAAGAACTCCAAACGGAGAAATCGTACTTGGAAAAGAAGGCTATATGAATATTACAGATGATGAATTCATAATTATGTGCAATAACAAAATTGTATTTCGCGAAAAAGCGGACAGCATTCATCCCGGAGAACTTTTAAGTCATGACGGAGTTGTTCTGGAAGTTTTTTCAAAAGATAAAAAAGAAGTATATGTAGCTTATTATAAGTATCACAGAAAATAGGAGAATTTTAAAATGATAACATTTGAAGATATAAAAAATTCAGAAGAAATAAAAGCATATATCAAAAAAGGAAATCAAGTCTTATATTCTCTCGGATATACCGAACATTCTTTTTCTCATGTAGGCGTTGTAAGGGAAAACGCAGTAAAAATTTTAAAAGCCTTTGCAAAAGAAAACAATATTTCAGAAAGAGATATAGAACTTTGCAAAATCGCCTGTTATATGCACGATATAGGAAACTGTATAAATCGTGTTGAACATGCTCAAAGCGGCGCCGTTATGGCTTTTACCATATTAAATAAAATGGGGATGAATCCTGTTGAAATTGCTGATATTTGCAGCGCAATAGGAAATCATGACGAAGAAACCGGTCAAAGCATTTCTTATATAACCGCAGCTCTTATAATAGGAGATAAATGCGATGTAAGAAGAAGCAGGGTACAAGTTCAAAACAGAGCCTACAACATACACGGAAGAGTAAATTTTGCAGTTACAAATTCCGAAATAACAGTAAATGAAGCTTTAAAATCCATAACATTAAATATTACCATAGATACATCTATCTGTTCAGTTACAGATTATTTTGAAATTTTTCTAAAAAGAATGCTTATGTGTAAAAAAGCCGCTGATTTTCTCGGCGGAACTTTTCATCTTGAAATAAATAACTCAAAGCTTTTATAATTAAGGGAGATATTTTTATGATAAAAATTAAACAGTACTTTATAGACTTGCTTGGAGAAAAAGTATATGATTTTATAATTCATTTACTGATTGCAATAGCAGTAGTTTTTATCGGCTTGATACTTATAAAAATCATCATAAATATTTTAAAAAAATGGCTTAAAAAAGGAAAAATAGACGAAACTATGCATCCTTTTATTATAAACAGTATACGAATACTTTGTATGATATTTCTGATTATGACGGTACTTCCCATAATAAATATTCCGGTAGCGTCATTTGTTGCCACTATCGGAGCGGCCGGAGTTGCAGTAGCTTTAGCGCTTCAAAACAGCCTTTCCAATTTAGCCGGGGGAATTATTATTCTTATAACAAAACCTTTTTTAAAAGGCGATTTTATTGATGATTTAACTGTTTCAGGCACTGTAGAAGAAATTAATATGCTTTGCTCCACTCTTATAACGCCTGATAATAAAACTATTACTATCCCAAACGGCCAGCTTGCAAACTCAAGAATTATAAATTATACTAAACAGGATTTAAGACGTTTGGATTTGGTTTTTTCAATTTCTTATAACGATGATATTTCCAAAGCTAAAAGTGTCTTAAAACGTATTGTAAACGACCATCCGTTGTGTCTTGAAACTCCGGAATATATTATAGGAGTTTGTTCTCATAATGCTTCTTCTGTTGATATTGATTTAAAAGTCTGGGTAAAAAAAGACGACTATTTTACTGTTTCCTATGATATAAAAGAACAGGTTAAAAATGCTTTTGATAAAGAAAAAATATCTATTCCCTTCCCCCAGATTGACGTTAATGTAAAACAATAAAAAACACCGCAGAAAATATAAATTTTATTTTCTGCGGTGTTTTTTAGATATTTAAATTATTATTTATCATTTCTCTTGCTTTAACAGCCACAGCAAGTCCTTTTCCGTTTCGTTCAACATAATCTATACATTCATTATATTTTTCATTGTTTCCCTCTTCCTTATATAAAAGAGACAGCTTATATTTTACCATTACTTTATTATATCTCGTAAAAGCTTTTGTATTAAAATAGTCTTCAAAATATAATATACTTTCCTCTAAAGAATAATCGTTCAAAAAATGCTCATAAAATTCTATTACGCTTTCAAACTCATTTGGAATAAGTTTATTTTCCTTTATATCTTGATTGGTATTTTTCAAATGTTCAAGATACTTTTTACCGCTTTCAAAATCTCCTAAATTTCCATAAGCAGAACATAAATAATTATATATTACTCTATTTATTTTAAGCTCTTTTTTGTTCTTTCCTGACAAAATACTATCAGAAAGATACGAAACTGCTTTTTCATACTGTCCGTCAGCAATAAGACCTAAAGAATATGTAGCTTTATAAACAGAATTTTTTCTGCTTTTTTTTGAAACTTTTTTAATTATACCGCTGTATTTTTGCAAAAAAGCTTTCGGATTGCAGCCGTGAATTATCAAATCCAGACATTTTTGATTTTCTTTATTTTCTGTGCCTTTTGATATTATATATCCTATCAAAGCCGACAGCAAAAACATCAGTAAAATAAAAATATATTTTACATATAAAACATCAAATTCAATATCTTTTAAAACAAAAAATGAAATACCGCCCAAAACAACTGTAACAATTAAAAATACAGCTATGGATTTTTTAAATTTCGGCATACTTTTCTCCAATCAAAACATAATCATTTATCTTCTTCGTCTTTATCGTCTTTTATAATTTCAAATTCATGAGTATCCTGATCAACATCAGAATTATCTTCACTGTTTTTTCTCGATTTTAATATATTAATAAATTTCACGCTTATAAAAAATACTGCAACACATATTAAAATCATAAATAAAACTTTATAAGGCCCTGCATTTGTTAGAAGAACTGCAGATAATCCCAAAAGACCGCTTATAGAATATAAAATTGCGACAGCCTGCTTTTGAGAAAATCCCATATCAATCAGTCTGTGATGCAAATGTCCTCTATCCGCACTCATAGGAGAACGTCCTGATAAAATTCTTCTGAGCATAGCGTAAAGAGTATCAAAAATAGGAAGTCCAAGAACAAGAAACGGAACAGCAAAAGATATAATCGTATACCATTTAAAAAGTCCCTGAACAGATACTATTGCCAATATATAACCTAAAAACGTAGCTCCAGTATCTCCCATAAACATTTTTGCCGGATTAAAATTATATGGCAAAAATCCAATACAGCAACCCGCAAGAGCCGCTATTAAAAGAGACATATTAAGTGATGAAGGTACTAAAAAGGTAAAAATCAAAAGGGTAAAAGAAGCGATAGACGATACTCCAGCAGCAAGTCCGTCCAATCCGTCAATAAGATTTACCGCATTTGTAATTCCAACTATCCATAAAACCGTTAAAGGTATGGAAATCCAGTTCGGAAAAGTAATATATAAATCATTGCTGAAAGGATTAAAATTCGGAAGATGTTCAATTCTTACACCCAAAAGCACGGGAACAAGAGCCGCAAAAATCTGAACGACAAATTTCAGCTTTGCCCCAAGCGCCATAACATCATCAATAATTCCTAAAACTACAATTATTATTACTCCGAAAAGTATACCTCTTATTTCACTTTTAAGAGGAATAAACAGCAAAACACTTATTAAAAAACCTGTAAACATTGCAAGACCACCAAGTCTTGGAATAGGCTTTTTATGCATTCTTCTGTTATCTTTAGGAACGTCTATAGCTCCGACTTTATAAGCAAACGCCTTCACCAAAGGAGTTGAGCAAAAACATATAATTCCGCTAAGTCCAAAAGACATTATAATTCTCAAATAAACAGGAATACTGTCTAAAAAATTAAACCATGAATTCATATAATTCCTCCTTTTTTAAAAGGCTTTTTTTATAAATCCCACTTTTTTATAAACTTTATTAAGAGTTTTTGAAGAAACATATAGAGCCTTTTGCGCTCCTTCAGCATAAATTTTTTCAAGATAAGTCTTATCATCCAAAAGTTTCTTATATTCATCTTGTATAGGTTTAAGCATATCCGAAACCGCTTCTCCCACTGCAAGCTTAAAATCGCCGTAACCTTTTCCATCAAATTCTTTTTCTATTTCATCATGAGTTTTATGAGTAACCGCACTGTATATATTCATAAGATTTGAAATTCCGGGTTTATCAGGTGAATATCTTATTACAGCTTCGGAATCTGTAACAGCCCTTTTAAATTTTCTTATTATATCATCCGGTTTATCAAGAAGTAAAATATATGAATTTACATTTTCATCTGATTTAGACATTTTTTTCGTAGGATCTGCAAGAGAATTTATTTTTGCAGAAGTTTTAGGTATAACACCCTCCGGAATTTTAAAGGTATCCCCATAAATTCCGTTAAATCGTACCGCAACATTTCTTGCAAGCTCTATATGCTGTTTCTGATCAATTCCTACAGGGACTTCATCGGCTTGATACAAAAGTATATCCGCAGCCATTAAAGAAGGATAAGTAAAAAGGCCTGCATTTATATTATCCGAATGCTTTGAAGATTTATCCTTAAACTGAGTCATTCTGGAAAGCTCCCCAAACATAGTATAACAATCAAGTATCCAAGCAAGCTCTGCATGAGTATGAACATGGCTTTGACAAAAAAGAGTGCATTTTTCAGGTTTTAACCCAATAGCAAGAAACAATGCCATAAATTTTTTTATCTGTGACCTTAAAATAACCGGATCCTGCCTTACTGTAATTGAATGAAGATCTACAATACTGTAAAAGCACTCATATTCATCCTGCATCAAAACCCAGTTTTTCAAAGCACCCAGATAATTTCCCAAGGTAGGCTCACCCGAAGGCTGAATTCCCGAAAATACTACTTTTTTATTTATATCGCTCATTATTCTCTCTCCTTACTTTAAATACTCTGATATTACCTGTGACAAGATATCTATTCCTTTTACAATATTTTCATTTGTGGGAGTAGAATAATTTATTCTGAAACTGCTGCTTATTGCATTTTCATCAGCTAAAAATGTATTCCCCGGAACTACTGCCACTTTTTTATTTACTGCAATTTTAGCAAATTCCGCGCTGTCATACTCTTTCGGCAAGGTACACCAGATAAAAAGTCCTCCCTCAGGACGCGTATATTTTACTCTCTTATCCATTTTCTCATCAAGACAAGACAGCATTAAATCACATTTTTCCCTGTACAAATCTCTTAAAAATGCAATATGTTCGTCAAGTCCGTATTTTTCTATAAACTTATCAACAAGCACCTGGAAAAACATATTGGTATGAACATCGTTAACCTGTTTTGCAACCACTATCTTTGAAGTTATATCCTTATGAGCGCATACAAACCCTACACGCATTCCGGCAGATAAAATTTTTGAAAAAGAGCCGCTGTAAATCACTCTTCCTTCGGTATCAAATGATTTTATAGTCGGAATATCCTCTCCTTTAAAACGAAGTTCTCCATAGGGGTTATCTTCAACGATTATAACATTATATTTTTTGCATAATTCAAGCACATCCAAACGGCGTTTTAAAGACATACACTTTCCACTTGGATTTTGAAACGTAGGAATAAGATAAAGAATTTTAACATTGGAAACAGTCTTTAAAGTACTTTCCAGCTTTGCAATGTCAATTCCTTCATCATCCATATCAATTCCGACCAAATTAACATTATATGCTCGAAAAGCGTTTAACGCTCCTATAAAGCTTGGATTTTCACACAAAACAGTATCATGTTCGTTGCAAAAAACCTTGCACGCAAGATCAAGTCCTTGCTGGCCGCCAGAAGTAATTATAACATCATCATAATCATTTCCTATAGAAAAGTTTGTGGAAAGTCTTGATTTTACTTTTTCTCTTAAAGGAGTATAACCCTCTGTCATTCCGTATTGAAGCGCCGGAATACCCATAGTTTCATAAATCTCATTTGACAATTCTTTAAGCTTTTCTATAGGAAACGACTCCCCTGCCGGATTTCCCGCCGCAAGAGTTATTACAGAAGGATCCTGAGCTACTTTAAAAATTTCACGAATTGCCGATGGTTTTAACGGTGTAATTTTATCTGAAAATACATAGTTCATTTTATAAATTCTCCTTAAATATACAAAAATATCTATTCTTTATCATAACACAATGATTTGTTATTGACAATAGTGTCCCGAAAAAAGTATAATATCTATTATTATATAATATAGAGTTGAGGTATAAAAATGGAGAAACGAAGTAATTTTTCAAATCGTCTGGGATTTGTTCTCGCTGCTGCGGGGTCTGCCGTCGGACTTGGCAATATATGGAGATTTCCTTATCTTGCCGCAAAATTCGGAGGCGGAATGTTTTTAATAATTTATGTTTTGCTGGTCCTGACTTTCGGTTTTACTATAATGGTATCTGAAATAGCAATAGGGAGAAAAACAGGACAAAGCGCTGTAAATGCATATAAAACTTTAGATAAACGATTTTCTTTTATAGGAATTATAACATCTGTTGTTCCTGTAATAATACTCCCTTACTACTGCGTAATAGGCGGCTGGGTAATAAAATATATTGTAACTTATTTGTCAGGCGGTCATACAAATGCTGTTTCCGACAATTTTTTTACGGATTTTATATCAAAGCCCATTGAACCTATTGTTTGGCTTTTATTATTTATTGCCGCAACATTTTTAATAATAATTATAGGTGTAAAAAACGGTATTGAAAAGGCAAATAAAATAATGATGCCTGCACTGCTTTTGCTAATAATATTTATAACCGTTTATTCCTTAACTCTTCCAGGCGCTATGGAAGGGGTTAAATATTACTTAAAACCAAATTTAAAAGACTTTTCCGTAAAAACAATTTTAGCGGCTTTAGGTCAAATGTTTTATTCAACTTCTCTTGCTATGGGAATTATGATAACTTACGGTTCTTATATGAAAAAAGAAAATGATATAGAGAAATCTGTCAAACAAATTGAAATATTTGATACTGTAGTAGCATTTTTAGCAGGACTTATGATAGTTCCGGCAGTTTTTGTATTTTCCGGAGGAAATCAAGAAGCTTTGCAGCAAGGCCCCAGCCTTATGTTTGTTACCATGCCCAAAATTTTTGAATCAATGTCTCTTGGAAGCATAATCGGAACAGTGTTTTTTATTCTCGTCCTTTTTGCCGCGCTGACTTCATCTATTTCACTTATGGAAACCGTTGTTTCAATAGTGCAAGATAAATTTAAAACTAAAAGAGTTACTTCCTGTATTATAGTTCTAATTTACTGCATAATATTTGCGCTTCCTTCTTCACTAGGATTCGGAATCTGGAGCGGATTTAATCCTTTGCCTGGTATGACTATACTTGACTTTTTTGATTACATAAGCAACAGTATTTTGATGCCTATAGTAGCTTTTCTTTCATGTATTTTTGTTGCTTTTATCATCGGAAGAAAAACTATCTCCGATGAAGTAAAAATTTCTTCTAAATTTAAAAGAGAAAAGCTTTTTAATGTCATGATTAAATATATAGCGCCTTGGCTTTTAATTGCAATACTTGTAAGTTCCTTATTTATAAAACTTTAAAATTAAAAAATTCCTGTCATTTTGAAAAACAAGAAAAACATTTATTAAAATAAAAATTTTCAAACAAAATGGCAGGAATTTTTTAAAAAAGATTTTTCGTAAAGTACACATTTTATATAAATTTTTTCTTGACATAATAATTATGGTTTGATATACTATATAAGTCGTTTAGACAAGGGTTATTAGCTCAGTTGGTAGAGCACCTGACTCTTAATCAGGGTGCCCAGGGTTCGAGTCCCTGATGACCCACCAAAATAAAATCCCTTATAAATGGCTATTCCAAGCCGTTTATAAAGGATTTATTTTTTTATCTTTTTGTAAATATTTAGGAGCTTTTCTCCATATTTTCACGTATTTTTTAAAATGCTTGGCAACTTTATGGCAACTTTTTTTAATATTTATTATATAAAAAGTATATATCATAAATTAATAAAAACCAATTATTTAAAAGGGCCGAATAAACTCGGCTCTCTTTCCTTACAATAAATACTTATACATCAAAAATCCTTCGTCAATAATTTCATCATAAAGACATTCTAAAAAAATCTCATAAGGAACTTTAAATCTATTAAATTTATCAACTATGTTCTGTACAAATTCTTTATCAGACGAAATACTGTAAAATTTATCATAACACTTTATTCCATATACTTTCTTTACTTCCCCTTCTACTATTTCTTCTTTTATTAGCGTTTTATAAATCATACTAATCTCCTTTTTTATATTTTATATATGCATTATAGATAAACATTTTACGTATGTAAATATAACTTGACTAATTTCAGTTCTTTTACTATTTTTCGTTATTTCACAAAGATATTTTTCAGAAAATTTGTGAATATTATAACCTCGCTTATAATATTATTATAAAAGTTTATAATTATTTTTTGAAAATTTTACCTATTTCTTTCAAAATCATCGCAATTTTACATAATTAAAGTACTTATTCTATTTTTTTGAAAATAAAATTCACTATACAAATATACGAAACTACAAAATATAAAATTATTTACTGTAATACTATAAAAAATTAATAATTATTTTCATTAAATCTTTATCTTTTCTATCCTATACATAAAAAGCACTATAAAACGCTATTTAGCATTTTATAGTGCTTTAAAAAAGTAAACTGATTACTTTTTTATAATATTAAATCTGTCTTCAAGAAGCAGCCAATTCTGCGGGAACGACATTCCAAGTTTCCAATAACTTATCCCTCTAAGCTTAAGTTCTTTCAACAAATCAAACTTAGCGTTAATAGACCTTGCGTCTTCAAACCAAACTATATGCTGTTTACCATCTTTATCCCAATAATTAAAAAACGGAGCCTGAGCCTTATAATCATATTCTATACTTGTATTATTTTCTCTTGCTACAGATATAGCAGCCTGAGGACTTAACGCTTTGGCATAATTTCCTCCTTTTATATAAGGCAATGTCCAATCATATCCGTAAAGATTTTGTCCCATCATTATTTTATTGTCCGGAATTTCACTTTTTGCATATTCTAAAACCTGCCGTACTGGTCCTATAGGCGATACAGGCATGGGAGGACCTGCGCTATATCCCCATTCATAAGTCATAATAACTACAAAATCCACTATTTCTCCGTGAGCTTTATAATCGTGCGCAGTATACCATCTTCCTGTTTGAGAGGCACTTGTTTTTGGAGCAAGAGCAGTAGATATTAAAAGATTTTCCGAATGTAAACGCTTTGCAGCTTTTCTTAAAAATTCATTGTAATTTTCTCTGTCTTCCGGTTTCAAATATTCGAAATCAAAATGAATATCTCTGAAACCATATTCTTTTGCTGTTTTTATAATATTATCAAGCAAAACATCCTGAACAGCTTTATCATTTAAAATTTTTTCTCCTACCGCATCACTAAATTGTCCGTTTTCCAAATTGGTTACTGCCATCATAAGTACTGCCTGACTTCCGGCTGCTGCTGATTTTACAGAAGAAATATCAAAAGAAGCCAAGCTTCCGTCAGTTCTTGCTTCAAAACTGAAAGGAGCGATATAAGTAAGTAATGGTGAATTTTCAACAACAGATGAAATAACCGCATCAGTAAATTTTCCGTTTCTTGCTTCTGCGTAAGCGTTTGTTTCTACAGACGTTTTTGATGCAGGTGGAATATACAGTCTTAATCCTATTTGAAGCGGACTTGAATAATTAATTGCGTTTATCTGAGCAATCGACAACGGATTAATATTGAATTTTTTTCCTATAGTATAAAAAGAATCTCCCGGTCTTACAAAATAATACATACCAGTAATAGGAATCACAAGCGCCTGGCCAATCACAAGTGTTTTTGAAGGATCCACTTGATTTGCAGATGCTAATTCAGCAACTGATATACCATAGCTTTTTGATATACTGTAGAGCGATTGTCCCGATTCAACAACGTGAATTTGCATTTTTAAACACCTCCAAAAACAGTATATTCAAAATATATTAAATTGATTATAGATTTTATGTAAGTAACATCAAAATATAAATTTTTATCTTTTAACTCAAATATATCATTTTTTTATTTTATTATTTTATGTTTTAAACAAAAATCAATTGACATTTTCAAAAAAGGATAATACAATGTATATATAAATTAATAATTTTTATTATAATTTTAAACTATGAGGTTTAAAAATGAAAGTAATATTACAACAAAAAAATTAAATTGAGAATATATAACAAGAGCTCTTTTAATAATTAAAAACAATCCTATTTATGAAAATGAAATAATTTATAATATAAAGACTATTATATTTATGACTATACTTCTCCAAATCCAGGTAAATAATTATGAAAAAAATTATTATTTTAATTATTGCTATTTTTGTAATAGCCTTTTCTTCCTGCAAAAAGCCTTATACTGAACCCGAAAATGTAAATACAGCTTCTCAGGAAGAAATAAATATTTTGAAAAAACAATTGAAGAATTATAAAACTGGTACATTATTAGAATCATACAATAATCCGTTGGCAATATACGGTATACAAAACGGTATACCCACAGATGAAATAAATTTAACCTACGATTACAACGTAGGAGAGTTAACCTATGAATTTATTGACGGATTTAAAGATGTGAATTTTTCCGCCGTTAATATGCCGAAAATATCTGTATTAAAAGGTTATGCATACGAAGACACGGTAATATTAACTATAGCTTTTTATGAATATACCAATGATGAGCTTGAAAAAATGGACAATGATATTATTCTTTCAGACAATAATGGAAATGTTTTTACATACGTTACCTATGAAAATAATACCGGAGTATCATCATCTATGGGATACATCTATAAAAATTTTACCTTTAAAGGAAATATCTCAAAAGATTCAAAATTAAAGCTGTCAATATATAAATTAGACGATTCTTTCAGTCCTTATATATACAGAACCCTGGATTTTTCTCTTAATTACAGAAAATGTTATACTTATAATATCAATAAAGAATATATCATTGACAATAAAAAAATATTTATAGAAAAAATAAAATTAACGCCGTTAAAAACTATAATAAAATTAAAAAATAATTTTGATTATCATTCTTTAAATATCAGCATAGCAGATAATTTGACTGATAATACAGATTTTCTTATTTCTTTATATGATACGGGAAGAAATTTTGATATAAGTGAAAACCATGAATATATTTCTTTTTACGCAGAACCTACAATTCCCGGAGGAATAATAACCATACAGTTTTATAATGGTAAAGAGAAAATTGAAATTCCTTTAAATAATACATAATAAATAAAAAGTACATCTTATTTAAAATAAGATGTACTTTTTATTTATTATGCTTTTTTATGATTATTAACACTATTGATATTAAATTTTAAAAATAATAAAAAAGGCTATAAACACAATCATTGTAAAATACAAAACTATATATAAAATTTTTGACAAAACAAAACAAATAATTGTTTGTTAATTACTATAATTTATTTTGGCTGGCAAAAATCAAATATATCATCCGGTATATCATAATTATAAGTTTTTTCTCCTATATTTACATTAATCTTTCTTTCTTGTGTACTTACCCACATATCACTTGGTGAAGCAATAAACTGGAATACATCGAATTCACATATACTATCTGAATTCATAGCATTAAATTTTATTTTTACTGTATGCTGACCATTAGAAATATTAAATTTTAACATTTTTACAGGTCGTTGCTCAACATCAATCGGCAATTTCAAATCATATTCAAAATTACTGTTATATCTATCAACAATTAATTTATATGTGTCTTTCGGTTGTTTTGCTGCTCCTGAGCTTATAACAGCCGCATCTTCTCCTGTCCTTGCTGTCAATAAACTGTTTCTCCCGGGTTCGTCTTCTGGATAAATACTTATTGTCTTATTTTCCTTTTCGGGATATGAACATCCCGAAACTGTGTCGCTATCTTTACATGCCATAACGGTTTTTATATCTGTAAAAGATAAATCTTTTTCTTCATATGTTACAAGCTCGCCGTCAACATAGATTTCCAATAAATTATCATCAAACCAATAAGTTTCATAATAGCTATACGGCAACAGCATATTTGTATCAATATGACAAAGTAAAGAATAACTCATTTCACCTGAAAAATAACCGTCTTCTTCTTTGGTTACAGTAATAGTTTCACTTTGCAATACAGTACTGTCACAAGGCGACAAACCAAAAACTCCTGCTCCTCCGCTAGGCATAACAGTTCCTTCCATTGTAAGCTCTCCTGTATATTCTCTTGAAGGGAGATCTGTACCAGCATTTCTAACACTGCACCCTGAAAAAACAAATAATGCCAAAAACAAAATAAGGATTTTGCCAATATATCTTTTCATTATTTATAACCCCCAGTAGATTTATTTGTAACTTTTACTGCTTCAAAATTAAAATACGTATATCCGCCTGCATCATATTTTATATACCTTACTTCTCTATTCCAACCATCAGCAACACCAAAATACAGTCCATTATCAAGCTTTATAAATCCTATTCCTAAAACCGCATGGCCTTCATTTCCATGATTATATCCTATCAATAATGGTCTGTTATTATTTATATGTGTCTTCATTAAATTAAACGTTGTTTCTGATATATCAGGAAAATCGTACGATGTAATGGTGCAATTATATCCCTGTTCTTCTATATATCTTTTTGCAGCAGGTCCTTTTTTATCAGGTGCTGTTCCGCCATACTCTACTCCATTTTTTATTTCATGACATGTAGTTTGGGAATATTGCCATAAAGTATTAAAAGTATCTGCCATGCCTAACGGCATCATATCTTTGCCGGTTAAATCAAAATATAACATTAAATTTGTTAGCGCAACTACCGCACAAGCATATCTTCCTGTACCATGTATAATATCATCCTGTGAAAAATATGCTATTGAAGTTCCATCATCAATACAGCCGCGAGAAATTATTCTTCCTGTAAGGCTATCAAAAATAACACTATCCGCACTTTTTTCGTCACTAACACCTTCATATAAAGTTAATTCTTCATCAGCAGTATTTTGGTTTTTATTTTTCGCTATATAATTTTCTTTTATTTCTCTATTTCTTTGTTTGGATGTTTCTTTATATTCTTTAAATTCACGTGTTGTTTCTATCTTTTCTTCATAGCTTCCTATTATAACTTCATTATCCTTGGATAAAAATCCGGCATTATAATTATTAGGCTCAAAACTATAAATCTTTTTTTCTCCACTTGGCTCTACTTCACCGCTTATATCTTCATCAACTTTTTCAGCTATATTATAGTATATGTTTTTTATTCCTTTTCCTATACTATATTCTGATATAACCGGATTGTTATTCGAAAATTTTATTACAACATAACCATTTTCTATATTATTGTCATATAGGCTTATGCAATACCCTGATAAATTTTCATTTTCATCATAAATTTCTATGGTTTCATCTGCAGTTAAATCATTTTCCGGAGTAACTATATCAATAAAGCTTTTCGCATATTCTGCCGGCGTAATATTGTGTTTATAACCATCATTTGCATAAACTAATCTTAAAGATGAGCAACTTATAATTATTGCTAAAAGTAAGTACATAAATCTCGTTGTTTTTTTCATAAAATCCTATCCTTTCAATTTATTGGATTAATATTTGTTTTTTCTTTAACAGAAACAGGATATTCAGCCATTTTTATTTTCATAACAGTCGGATAAAAACTATTATCAGAAGAAGCTAATATGACATAATCATTTTCTTTACTTTCGATAACACCTCCTAATGATTCTAACATATTATCAGAAAAGCAATCTTCTACAAATTTTTTTACATTAAATACATAATATCCTTTCTCATAATTCCCTGTTGAAATTATCTCAGAATAATTTACTTTTGAATTCCAAGTAATATTTTGACTGCTCCATTGTTCTGTTACTCTCTTTAAATTTATTTCTTTTAAAATAACATTTTTTCTTAAATTTTTTATATAAAATTCGGATTCTAATATATTGCTTTTGTCAATATCAAATATGAAACTTGGACGAAATCTTATATAATTTAATCCTTTTCCAAAAATAGAACTATTGCCTATAACAGAATAATTATTTAAATATAAATTTTCTTTATAATTAGAATAAACCGCACTGTCTGGTATTTTATTTCTATATACATCAAACGCACCGCAATATTTATAATTATTTTCAAAATTAAAACTTAGGTTAAATACATTTTTTGTTTTAGAAACTGTAAAATTTGGCATAGTATATTCATCATAATTTATAGGCGGGTAAAATAGGTATTTATTAATTCCATTAAAAATTATATATTTTTCTTTGTCATTTACTTCAAAGTCATTTTCAGAATAAATAGAAATTTTTATATCTTCTTTATTATTTATTTCAAATTCAAAGTTAACTCCTCCTGTAGTAGGATATACGTATAATAAATTATTTTTTCCTAACTTATACTTTATAGCTTGAACTTTTTCACCAAACAAATTGTTGAAATTTGTTTTCTCTATACATTTTGATTCTTCAAATATTATTTTTATATTTTCAATATTATTAATTATGTTGAAGCCATTTTCAAAAAAATAAACTTTAATATCATTACATTTATTCATAAATATATATTCTGAATTATCTGATTTTACAATTGAATTATCAATTTCAATTATTTTATCATCTTTTTCAAATGCCACAGGAGAAGAAAACAAATACATAGTATATGTATCATCATTATTTTTATAACATTTAGTATAAATTGATTCCGAAGTAATTTCTTTGACATATTCAAGATTTGTTTTCACTAAATCAACAGGATTTTTTACTATATTATTATTTTTTTCACATGATGTTAAAAATATAAATAATGTTAACATTAAAAATAATTTTATTTTTTTCATTATTTAAATACCTATTCATAATAATCTTAGTTTAATGATATACCAATATTTTCAAAATTTCAATATTTTTTATTAAACATTTTTCGATAAATAATTGTATTTTTATAAAAAATTTTATGTTATTCTACAAATTATTATATTTTTGTATAAATTTTTTATATTTTTGTATAAATTATATTTTATTTTTTGAATTAGAATATACTTTTATAATAAATGGCAATTGCTTAATAATTTCATATATTATAATGAGGTGATATAATGTGCCCCAATGATTTGATTGCCTTAGTAACAGCACTTGCCGCAGCTATTGCAGAAGGTAAAACCATAGATGAGCTTGCTCTTCTCACAGCTATATTCAGCCAATTAGGAGATACTCTCGGTACCATTGCGGCACAAAGACAAATATGTGAAGATTTACAAAATAGAAATAATAAAAATAATTTGCCTTTATAATTATTTTATATATATAAAAGACTTCAGGAAAACCTGAAGCCTTTTATTATAAGTATATTATGTACTATCATTCAAATCGTCATATAAATATATTAATTTATTTTAAATACCAGCAATAAAAATCTGCCGGTTTAATTTTATCACCAAAATTACGTTTTTTAATATAATACATTATGAGAAAGCATGAGGTGAGATTATTGAATAATGATGGCATTTTAAAAGCAGAAAATTTAATGATAAAATATCAGTCGGCAAACGGTGAGATACTTGCCGTAGAAGATGTAAGCTTTTCTGTAAAACAAGGTGAATTTGTCAGTATAGTAGGTCCGTCAGGATGCGGTAAATCAACCATATTATCAATGATATCCGGCCTTCTCGAACCTACTTTCGGCGATATATATATAAATTCAGAAAAAATATCAGGTATAAATTCTAAAATAGGTTATATGCTTCAAAAAGATAATCTGCTTCCTTGGAGAAGCATTAAAAAAAACGTAACCTTTGGTCTTGAAATAAGGAAAGATAAAAATAAAGAAAACATGGAATATACAGATAAGCTTTTAAAAAAATACGGACTTTATGAATTCAAGGATAAATATCCGTCTCAGCTTTCAGGCGGTATGAAACAAAGAGTTGCTCTTATAAGAACTCTTGCAATAAAACCCGAAATACTTCTTTTAGATGAAGCGTTTTCCGCTCTTGATTATCAAACGCGTTTAGCGGTAACAGATGATGTTTATAAAATACTTAAAAATGAAAATATGACTACTATCATGGTTTCTCACGATATACCGGAAAGCATTAGTATGTCTGACAGAATAATTGTTCTTACATCCCGTCCGGCAAAAATAAAAAATATTCATACTATAAAATTTGACATTGATGATGAAACGCCTTTAAAAAGACGAAATCATCCTAAATTCAGTGAATATTTCAACAAAATATGGAAAGAGCTTGATGTCCATGTCTGAAATAAATATTTCAAAAGAAAGAAGTGTATATTTAAAAAAACGAAAAAAACGAAAAATTGCAATTTTGATATGTCAAATTGCAATTCTTGTGGGATTTTTTGTTTTTTGGGAAGTTTCTACAAAAATAGGTTGGGTTGATAGCTTTATTATGAGCAGTCCTTCAAGAATTATAAAAACTTTTTCGAATGTTGCACAAAATAATATTTTTATGCATATAGGTGTTACATGTTATGAAACTCTTGTAGGTTTTATATTAGGCGTTGTTATGG
>CAKTDK010000010.1 GCA_934541205.1 uncultured Eubacteriales bacterium | reverse complement strand
CCTGAATCCCTTATAGAAAAATTAAACGACGCAAGCAGTGTAAAAAAAGTTATAGGAATAATTTCAGGAAAAGGCGGAGTAGGAAAATCTCTTGTAACTTCTATGCTTGCCGTAACAATGAACAGAAGAAAATATAAAACCGCCATATTGGATGCAGATATAACAGGACCTTCTATTCCGAAAGCTTTCGGAATAAAGGAAAAAGCAAAAGGAAGTGAATCAGGCATTATTCCCGCAACTACAAAAACGGGAATAGATATTATGTCTATAAATCTTCTGCTTGAAAATGAAAGTGATCCTGTTGTATGGAGAGGCCCTGTAATCGCAGGAGCTGTAAAACAATTTTGGACAGATGTTATCTGGAATGATGTTGACTATATGTTTGTAGATATGCCTCCGGGTACAGGAGATGTTGCTCTTACTGTATTTCAAAGTATCCCTCTTGACGGAATTATAATAGTAACTTCTCCACAGCAACTGGTATCAATGATAGTTGAAAAGGCTGTAAATATGGCAAATATGATGAATATCCCTATTATCGGACTTGTGGAAAATATGAGTTATGTAAAATGTCCCGACTGCAAAAAAGAACTTAAAATTTTTGGTGAAAGCCATATTGAAGAAATATGCAGTAAATATAATATAGACTTTTTAGGAAAGCTTCCTATAAATCCAGAACTTGCACAAGCGGTTGACAGCGGACTTATAGAAAATTTTGTTGACGAAGGCCTCGAAAAAACAGCAGATAAGGTGGAAAGTATCTGATGACGAAAAAAGAGCTTGCCGGACAATTTTTTAAAAATGGGTGTAACTGCTGTCAGGCAGTATTAATGGCATTTAAGGATGATATAGGAATAGATGAAAAAAGTCTTCTTATGCTTGGCTCCTCCTTCGGAGGAGGTATAGCAAGGCTGCGCGAAGTATGCGGAGCAGTTTCCGGTCTTGAAATGGTTTTAGGTCTTATGGAAGGATACAGCGATATTTCCGACTATAACGCCAAAACTGAACATTATAAAAAAGCTCAGAACCTTGCGGAAGAATTCCGTGAGATTAACGGAGATATCGTATGCCGTAATTTACTGGGACTTTCCGATAAAAAAGACAGGCCTGTTCCCCAAAAAAGAACAAAAGAATATTATAAAAAACGGCCTTGCAAGGAACTTGTTGAATGTGCTGCCGAAATACTTGAAAAATACTTTGAAAACAAATAAAGGATAAAGCTTATAGCTTTATCCTTTATTTCTTAAATTTATTTTTTATAATTTTTGCCGTTATGAAAATTATAAGACAAGGCAATAAAAACTCAAAGCTTCTGATTATAATAAATACATAAAACGGCGCTGATGTAACCGAAGGATTATATGTAAAATAATCAGCAATCAATCTTATAAAAAAGCCTATTATTAAAATAATACTTATCAAATAAAAGAATTTATAAAGATTTTGTTTTTTCATTTAATAATCTTTTCCCATATTATAAACTGTTATATACAGTTTCCACAACAATTTTAAGATATTCTTTGTCATCAATATTTTCAACAAAATACATAGGCTTTGCTCCCGAATAAGGTATTTCTTCTTTTAAATTAAGCTTTTTTCCTTCATCTGTTATCTTTACAAGAAGCCTGTTGTCATAAATTCCTCCGAAAATCTTGCCTCTGCAATAAAGAAGATATTCTCCCATCATATGTCTGCATGCTATATCTTCAATAAGGTCCAGCTGTTCCAATATAAAATTTTTATAATCCTTATCAGTAGACATTTTAATTCCCTCTTTTTTTAATTTAATTATACCATAAAATAATCTGTAAGTAAAAAATTTACTTTAGCAATTTTTGCATGAAAATATTGTTATACAACACTTTTTCATAAAGTTCTTAGTTTAATCTGTAGTTAAAATGCACAATAAATTCTTAAAAAATATATAAAAAATAACATAATTGACAATGAATCATTTTTATGGTATTATATTTTCAAGTTATTGTTATGGTTAGTTTTTGAAAGGAAGGGATTTTAGGTATGGAAATTAAACTCAATGTATTAAAAAACAAGAATACAGATTATGAGAATGAAAAGAACGAAAAACAGGAGGAAACCCCAAAATCAAAGGCAGGAAATTTATTGAAATCCGCATTTAAATTTAATAATTATTGTTTATACTTATAAAAAACCAAATAATAACTGTCAAAGGAACCTTTTAAAGGTTCCTGTTTTTTTGTCTAAATTATTTTTTAATTATTGAATTTGCAATATTATGCGAAAATTTATATTTTCACTAAAATATAAAACACTCTTTTATAAAATTAAATGACATGGCATTTCAGTTTTTACGATGTCCTTTTTCATATTAATTTTCTTTTATTGAAATTTGATTTTCAATAAAACCTGTAACCTGTTCGGGAGTTATATCGAGAACATGGGCAAACTCTTCATAAAGAATCTTTTCCGCTTCACGAAAAAAGTGTTCGTCTGCTGCATGAAGTTTTTTGCCTTTTTCTTTCATTTCTTCTTTTTTCTCATAAAGAGTTTTTATAAGAGCGGCAATCTTTTTTCTGTTTCCTGTTTTTAAAATATCAGTATATTTTTCTTTTCTCTTAGGTTCATTTTCTATCCATATTGAAGCTTCCTCAGGAATACTTTTTATAATATCAAAAATCTCATCTTTTGTAATAATACAATGCATTTTTGACGTCAAATCATTGTTATCCGCCGGAACAAATAACGTAGCCTTATCATCATAAAGAGGAGTAAGGATATAATATTTTTTAATTTCCTTTCCAAATCTCTTTTCTGTAATATCGTCAATATTACAAACCCCGTAATTTTTATAAAGAACCGTATCATTTTTCTCAAACATAAAAATAACCTCCTTTGTTATTTTAAGTCATTCCAAGGTTTTTCCTGCCGCAATAAAACTTTATAGTCTTTATTTTTTTCTTCTGAATTTTTTAAAAAAATACAATCAAAAATCCTTTTGCAGATTTTCCAAAAAAACTGTATCTGATACTTTATAATTAAGCTCTTTCCAATAAAAAAATTAAATTTTTTGTTCTTTAATTCTTAAAATTTTTTAAATACCATCTGATAAAAATAAATTTGCTTGTGTAAATTAAATCATATATTGTATTAGTTCTCTTTTTTATAATTATATCACTTTAATACATAATTTTTCAAATAGGCAATTTTCACAAAATCCTTATTTTTTATTGTATCATTTAAGCTCTATTAAGTTATGTCATTAAACATGCTTTAATAAAAGGTAAAAATATTATTTAAATACTTCAAAAAATAAAATCCTTTGTTTTTCAAAATAATAAAAAATATTGTCAGTAGACTCTACAAAAACTTTTTAAAGATTCTTCAATCCCTGCTGCTTCTTCAGAATTACAAAAACCGAAATATTCTTCACAGCTGTCAAGATTTAAAATAACAAAAGCTGAATAAGCATTCGTTTACATTCTTTATCTATGAATGATAGCCGGATAAAGTAACACAAAAATTTTTTGATTTGCATTTAAAAATTTTTATTTCTTAAATATACCTTCATAATGTTTCTTTTAAATAAAAATCAAGAGTAAATTCTTTAAAAAAAGATTGAAAGAGTTTTCTTTAAAAAAGGATTGAAAGAGTTTTCTTTAAAAAAAGATTGAAAGAGTTTTCTTTAAAAAAATTCTCTCTTTGAAAAATCAAAGAGAGAATTTTCAATGTTTTAATATTTATTTTGCATAAGCTATAGCCCGGTTTTCCCTAATAACATGTACTTTAATCTGTCCCGGATATTCAAGTTCGTTTTCAATTCTTTTTACTATATCATGAGACAAAAGAACTATGTCATCGTCATTTAAAGTCTCAGGTTTTACCATAATTCTGATTTCACGACCTGCCTGAATTGCAAAACATTTTTCAACGCCTTCAAAATCCATTGCAATTTCTTCAAGTTTTTCAAGCCGTTTCATATAATTTTCAAGATTTTCACGTCTTGCTCCCGGACGGGCTGCAGAAATAGCGTCTGCTGCCTGAACAATACAAGCTATAACCGTTTTGGGTTCAACATCTCCGTGATGAGCTTCAATAGCGTGAATAACGTCAGCATGTTCTTTATATTTTCTTGCAAGGTCTACTCCTATCTGAACATGGCTTCCTTCAATTTCATAATTCATTGCTTTTCCTATATCATGCAAAAGTCCGGCTCTTTTAGCCAAAACTATATCAACACCAAGTTCTGCTGCCATTACTCCCGAAAGATGAGCCACTTCAATGGAATGATTAAGCACATTTTGACCATAGCTTGTTCTGTATTTCATTTTTCCCAAAAGCTTTACAAGCTCCGGATGAATTCCATGTATACCGGTTTCAAAAGTAGCTCTTTCGCCTTCGGATTTGATAATATCATCAACTTCCTTGCGGCTTTTTTCAACCATTTCTTCAATTCTTGCCGGATGAATTCTTCCGTCTGCAATAAGTTTTTCAAGTGTAAGACGGGCAATTTCACGTCTTATAGGCTCATGGCTTGAAAGAGTGATAGCTTCCGGAGTATCGTCTATAATTAAATCAACACCGGTGAAGGTTTCCAAAGTTCTGATATTTCTTCCTTCACGTCCGATGATTCTTCCTTTCATTTCATCATTTGGCAGCGGCACAACGCTTACTGTAGTTTCCGTTACATAATCCGCCGCGCATTTTTGTATCGCAAGGGCCAATATTTTTTGACCTAATTTATTAGCGTTATTTTTGAAATCCTCTTCGATTTCTTTGATTTTCATTGCTTTTTCGTGTTTTACTTCGCTTTCAACAGATTTTATAATATAATCTTTCGCTTGATTTGCAGTAAAACCAGATATTTTTTCCAAAAATTCTATTTGCGAACGTTTTGTAAGTTCTACTTCTTCCTGTAATTTTTCAACCTCTTTAAGTTTTTCCTGATATGCCTCTTCTTTTTTCTCAAAATTTTCAAGCTTTTTATCAAGATTTTCTTCTTTTTGAACTAATCTTCTTTCCTGTCTTTGGATTTCGCTTCTTCTTTCTTTTAATTCCTTTTCGGTTTCCGTACGAGATTTAAGTATTTCTTCTTTAGCTTCAATTAAAGCTTCTTTTTTCTTGGCATCTGCCGCTTTTATTGCATCATTTAATAGTTTGGTAGCTTGTTCTTCAGCGCTTCCGATAGTAGCTTCCGATGTTTTTTTACGATATGCCACCCCTATAAAAAACGCCGCTATTCCTGCTATAACAGCAGTCACAACAGCGATAATTATTGCTATTGCTATTGGTATCATGCGGTAAACACACCTCCTGTTAAGTATTTATTTTTAAAGGTTCAAATTAAACTGAAATAATAATTCGATTTTATATTTCAATATCAATTTTTATTGGAAATAAATCAGTTTTCTTTTTTAATAAAACATTTATTTGATAATTACGGGAAACCCCATAAGAAAAGGAAAATAATTTAATACAAAGAATTTTAATTCTGAAGAAAAATTAGCTTTTTTATAGGAAGTTAATATAACTTTCCATTTACTATTTTATATGTATATATGCAAACTGTCAAGAAAAATATTTTTATATGTTACCTTTTCTTCTTATTTTAAAAAATTTTGTCATATATAAATTGTGTCTTTATTATTGATAAATTGTTAAAAAACCTTTACATTTTAATTAAATTAAAGTATAATAAAACCGTTTATAAACAAGTAATTTTTAAAATATAAATCGGAGGTAGAAAAAATGGGAAATAAATCAAGCTTATCACCCGGCAAAAAATGTATTTTAGGTGTTCAGCATTTATTTGCAATGTTCGGAGCTACGGTGCTGGTACCGTTACTGACAGGGATGAACCCTTCGGTAGCTCTTATCGGAGCAGGAATAGGAACTCTTTTGTTCCATTGGATTACAGGATTTAAAGTTCCGGTATTTTTAGGGTCAAGCTTTGCTTTTATAGGCGCTATCAGTGCTATAATAGAAAGCGACGGCATTCCTGCAGCTCAAGGAGGTATTATAATTGCCGGCCTTGTTTATGCTGTAATCGCATTAATCATTAAACTTATCGGTCCTGAAAAAATGGTAAAATTATTTCCGCCGGTAGTTACAGGTCCCGTTATCGTTGTTATCGGTCTTGGCCTTGCGCCCACCGCGCTTCAAAATGCCGGACTTATAAGTGACGGAAGTCCGGACTTTAAAATAAACTGGATTACTGTTGCCGTTGCTGTATTTACTTTGGCAGTTGTTATTATCTTTAACATATTTATTAAAGGATTTTTCAAGCTTGTTCCTATTTTAATGGGATTTGCGGCAGGATATATTCTTTGTCTTATCCTGGACTTATGCGCAGGCACACATTACATAGATTTTGAAATCTTTAAAAACGCTCATTGGATAAACATCCCTTATGTAACTGAAAATTTCTTTACTATTCCGAAATTTGAACTTAACGCTATTTTAACTATTGCTCCCATTGCTCTTGTAACTTTTATGGAACATATAGGGGATATTACCGTTAACGGCGGAGTTGTTGGCAAAAACTTTATAAAAGACCCCGGACTTCACAGAACTCTTTTGGGAGACGGTATTGCTACTGCAGTAGGAGGCCTTATAGGAGCACCGGCAAACACTACATACGGTGAAAATACCGCTGTCCTTGCCACTACTAAAATTTATGACCCGTCTGTTCTTCGCATTGCAGCGGTATTTGCTATAATTTTAGGATTTTTCGGAAAATTCGGCGCTGTACTTCAGGCGGTTCCCGGTCCAGTTTTAGGGGGAGTATCAATTCTTCTTTACGGTATGATTTCTTCTATCGGTATAAGAACTCTTTCCGAAGCTAATCTTGATTTCAGCCATTCTAGAAATCTTGTTATAGTTGCTTTAATTCTTGTTACAGGTCTTGGCCTTTACAACGGTATTGCCATTGGCGGAATTACTTTTTCCGGCCTTTTCATTGCTGTTTTAGTCGGAGTTATTGCTAATTTAATTCTTCCCGAAAAGGATTTTGATAAAAAAGAAGAAGCTTCTGAAAAATAATTTTTCGATACAAAAATACGGTATGCTAAAGCATACCGTATTTTTACTGTCTTTTTAAAATAAAAAAATTCTTCAAAATAATATAAAACAGTTCAACTTCCTACCTCGTCTGTCCTTTCTGCTTTTTCCGCTGTCTTTTTGAACAAAAAAATCTATAAAAAATTTAGTGCCTCCAAGGCCTTTTCAAATGACTTTCAGCTTTTATTTTCTATCATTCTTAATATTAATGAAGCATTTTTTTATTCCTCTTTTTTACTTATAACGACAATAGAAAAAAATAATAATTTTTTAATTATTTAGAAAAAATCGAAAATTTTTTATATCATCTTTAAAAGGCAAATAAATAAAACACGAAACATTTTTTATCATAGAATTTATATGCATATTTTCATTGAAAACAGAGATAAATTATGGTATTCTATAATTTATAAGAAATTTATGGCTTTTAAGCCTTTAGGGGATGTGTCTTTTTGGATTATAAATACTTAGCTTCACTTCTTTTTAAAGAAGACTTAAAAACTACGGAGGAATATGAAAAAATATATCCTCAAAGAAATTTAAAAGAAGGCGCTCAGGTTACAAGAATTGCGCCCAGTCCTACGGGATTTATGCATCTTGGCAATCTTTTCGGGGCAATTACGGACGAACGCATCGCTCATTTAAGCGACGGCATTTTTTATCTCAGAATAGAAGATACCGATAAAAAACGTGAAGTCGAAGGCGGAGTTGAAACTATTTTAAAAGTTTTTGACAGATTCGGGCTTAAATTTGATGAGGGCGCCGGATTAAACGGTGACAACGGAAATTACGGGCCTTACAGACAGCGTCAAAGAGAACTTATATATAAAGCTTATGCAAAATCCTTAGTTGAAAAAGGTCTTGCATATCCATGTTTTTGCACTGAAGAAGAGCTTGAAAAAATGCGTGAAACTCAAGCTGCAAATAAAGAAAATTTTGGATATTACGGAAAATATGCAAAATACAGAGACTACCCGATTGAAGAAATAGAAAAGCGGCTAAAAAACGGTGAAAGTTATGTTCTTCGTTTTAAAAGCATGGGAGACCCCAATAAAAAGGTATATCATACCGACTTAATAAAAGGAAAGATGGAATTTCCAGAAAACGACCAGGATATTGTTCTTTTAAAAGCAGACGGAATTCCAACATATCATTTTGCCCATGTTATAGACGATCATCTTATGAGAACAACTGTTGTGGTAAGAGGCGAAGAATGGCTTGCGACACTTCCCGTTCACCTCCAGCTTTTTGATACTTTAGGCTTTAAACGGCCTAAATATGCCCATACCGCCCAGCTTATGAAAATGGACGGGGAAAGCAAAAGAAAACTTTCAAAAAGAAAAGATCCGGAATTATCCCTTGATTTTTATCACAGCAAAGGATACCCCGTGTTATCCGTTATTGAATATCTTCTCACTTTATTAAACTCAAATTTTGAAGACTGGAGAAGACAAAACCAAAACCTTTCTTATGAAAAATTTCCTTTTTCGGCTAAAAAGATGAGCGTTTCAGGCTCATTATTTGATACAGATAAATTAAACGATGTAAGCAAAAACGTTATTGCTCTTATGGATGAGGAAACGGTATATAATAATGTACTGGAATGGGCAAAGCTTTATGATGAAGAATTTTATAAGCTTTTATATTCAAATCCTTCTTATGCAAAAAGTATTTTTGCTATAGGCAGAGGAGGCAAAAAGCCCCGCAAAGATATATCAAGCTGGGATGAAGTTAAAGCTTATATGGGATTTTTCTACGACGAATATTTTAACTTTGAGTATGAATTTCCTGAGAATGTTTCAAAAGAAAATACCTTAAAAATACTTGATCTTTACAAAAAGCTTTACGACGAAAATCAGGATATGAACACTTGGTTTGAAACAATATGCGCTTTATCCGAAAAAATCGGATTTGCCCCTTCTACTAAAGAATACAGGGAAAATCCCGAAAAATATGAAGGAAATCCGGGAGATACTTCAATGGTTTTAAGAGTAGCTATGACAGGGCGGCAAAATGCCCCTGACTTATACAGCGTTATGAAAATACTCGGCAGAGAAAAGGTTATAAGCCGTCTTGAAAAAGCGGAAAAATACTTAAAGGAGGAAAAATAAATGGAAGAAATAGCGTCAAATTTTATACACGAAATTATAGACAAGGATTTATCGGAAAATCCAAATCTTAAAATCCATACCCGTTTTCCTCCGGAGCCAAACGGATATCTTCATATCGGCAGCGCAAAAGCAATCTATATAAACTACTCCACTGCAAAAAAATACGGCGGACTTTTTAATTTAAGATACGACGATACAAATCCCGAAAAAGAAGACGACGAATATGTAAAATCAATATATGAGGATTTAAAATGGCTCGGCGCAGAACCAAACGGCGGAATATATTACGGCAGCGATTATTTTGACAAATGCTACGAATTTGCTGTAAAGCTTATAAAAGATAAAAAAGCCTATGTATGCGATCTTTCTCCTGAAGAGATGAGAGAATACAGAGGAACTTTAACATCTCCCGGGAAAAACAGTCCTTACCGTGACAGAAGCGTTGAAGAAAATCTAAGGCTTTTTGAAGATATGAAAAACGGAAAATTTGATGAAGGAACTCATACTTTAAGACTGAAAATAGATATGGCCTCTCCAAATATGAATATGCGCGACCCTGCTATTTATCGTATCTCACATAAAAATCATCACCGACAAGGTGATAAATGGTGTATTTATCCTTTATATGATTATGCTCATCCCATTCAGGACGCTTTGGAGGGGATTACCCATTCTTTATGTTCCCTTGAATTTGAAAATCACCGTCCTTTGTACGACTGGGTAATTGATAATATCGGGTTTGAGAAAAAACCTCATCAGTATGAATTTGCAAGACTTAACGTTACAAAAACCGTCATGAGCAAAAGATATTTAAGACAGCTTGTTTTTGACAAATACGTCGACGGCTGGGATGATCCAAGAATGCCTACACTATGCGGCCTTCGAAGAAGAGGCTATACGCCTTCGTCTATATTTGAATTTGTAAAGGAAGCAGGAATTTCAAAGGCGTATTCTATTGTTGATATCGGACTTTTAGAGCACTGCATAAGAGAAGAGCTTAACAAAAACGCTCAAAGACGAATTGCGGTTTTAGAACCGTTAAAAGTAACGATTACAAATTATCCCGACGATAAAACCGAATATTTTGAAATTTCAAATAACCCTACAGACGAAAACTCAGGTACTCGAAAAGTAGCTTTTACAAAAAGTTTATATGTGGAAAAAGCAGATTTTATGGAAAACCCTCCGGGGAAATTTTTCCGTCTTAAACCCGGCGGCGAAGTTAGGCTTATGGGAAGCTATATTATCAAATGCGACCAAGTTATAAAAGACGAAAACGGCAATGTAACAGAGCTTTTATGCAGCGCAGACCTTGAAACAAGAAATAATATGCCAAAAGACGGCAGAAAAATAAAAGGTACTATTCACTGGGTTTCCGCTGATAACTGCACTGAAGCAACAGTAAAACTTTATGATTATCTTTTTACTGTTGATAATTTAAACGATATTCCCGAAGATAAAGAATTTACTGATTATATAAACAAAGATTCCTGTCAAACTCTTACAGGCTGTAAGCTTGAAAAAGCTCTTGAAGATGTTTCAACCGGCGAAAGATTTCAGTTTGTAAGAAACGGTTATTTTATTAAAGATACAAAAGAAGAAAATACCTATAACCGAATCGTAGGGCTTCGGGATAGCTGGGCAAAAGAAAACAAAAAATAAACATACAGCTTTATATTAAATATATCCGGAATTCCCCGGCTTTTTAAAAGGCTGATGACTTCTGTGATTTCAAAAGTCATCGCCTTTTTTAACTTTATAAAATAAGAAGTGAATTAAAATGTGGATACCGGCGGCGTTTCTTTCGGCTTTTTTTGCAGGAATTACCGCTGTTCTTGCAAAAATCGGAATTAAAAATATTAACTCTTCTCTTGCAACTGCAATAAGGACTGTTGTTGTTCTTATTTTCAGCTGGATAATTGTTTTTATTTTTGATGATATTGAAAACATTTCAAAAATTACATTCAAAACTCTTGTGTTTTTGATTTTATCAGGCATTTCAACAGGTGCTTCATGGCTTTGTTATTTCAAAGCGCTACAGCTGGGAAATGTCAATAAAGTTGTTCCCATCGATAAAACAAGCACTGTTTTAACAATGATTTTAGCATTTTGTTTTTTGGGAGAACCTTTAACTTTTGCTTTGTTTTTAGGAATGATTTTAATTCTGTTCGGTACTTTTATGATGATTTCAAAAAAAGAGGATAACAGAGATATAAAAAGCAGAAAATGGCTTATTTACGCTTTGTTTTCGGCTTTTTTCGCAAGTATAACTTCGATTTTAGGAAAAATAGGAGTTGAAAATATTTCTTCAAATCTTGCAACTGCGGTAAGAACGATCGCCGTACTTTTAATGGCATGGATAATAGTTTTCCTTCAAAAATCTCAAAATGAAATTAAAAAGACTGATTTAAAAACCTTTTTATTTTTAATTTTGTCAGGTTTTTCAACAGGCGCCTCCTGGCTATGCTATTACAGCGCTTTAAAAACAGGTCCTGCAAGTATAGTAGCTCCCATCGACAAGCTCAGCATACTTGTAAGTATCGGTTTTGCTTATTTCTTTCTCGGTGAAAAACTGACGAAAAAAGCTTTCTTGGGCCTTATTTTTGTTACCGCAGGAACTTTGATACTTCTTATATAATAAAATGCTTTTAAATACATAACTTTTCTGATATAATAAATTAGTTATAAGGATAATATCTCTATATAAAATTTTGAGGTGAAATATATTTAATGAACAGGCAGGACAAAATAAGAAACTTTTCTATAATTGCTCATATTGATCACGGAAAATCCACTCTTGCAGACAGACTTTTGGAAAAAACAAAAACTGTGGCTCAGCGAGATATGGAAAGTCAGATACTTGACAATATGGACCTTGAACGGGAAAGAGGAATAACAATAAAAGCCCGCGCGGTAAAACTGGATTATACTGCAAAAGACGGCAATACCTATGAACTTAATTTAATAGATACTCCGGGCCATGTAGATTTTAATTATGAAGTATCCCGTTCCCTTGCCGCCTGCGAAGGCGCAATACTCGTAGTTGACGCTGCACAGGGCATTGAAGCTCAGACTCTTGCAAATACTTATCTTGCTCTTGATCATGATCTTGAAATTCTTCCAGTTATAAATAAAATAGATCTTCCCTCTGCGGAGCCTGACAGAGCAAAAAAGGAAATTGAAGATATAATAGGGATTGACTGCGCTGACGCCCCTCTTATTTCTGCAAAAATGGGGATTAACATTGAAGACGTTCTGGAAAAAATCGTAAAAGATGTTCCTTTTCCAAAAGGTGATGAAAATTCTCCTTTAAAAGCTCTTATATTCGACTCATTATACGACAGTTATAAAGGCGTCATAGTTTATATAAGAGTGTTTGACGGAGAAATAAAGGTAGGTCAAAAAGTAAAATTAATGGCAGCAGGCTCTGAATTTGAAGTTGTTGAAACAGGATATCTTCGTCCTTCATTTATGGAAAAAACCGATAAGCTTTCTGCCGGTGAGGTAGGGTATTTTACAGCCTCTATTAAAAATGTAAAGGACACTCAGGTAGGCGATACCGTTACCGGAACGGAAAATCCGGCATCAGAACCTTTAGCCGGGTATAAAAAAGTAAATCCTATGGTATTTTGCGGTATTTATCCCGCCGACGGTTCAAATTATGAGGATTTAAGAGATGCTCTTGAAAAATTACAGCTTAACGACGCAGCATTTCTTTTTGAACCGGAAACCTCCGTTGCTCTGGGATTTGGTTTCAGATGCGGATTTCTGGGCCTTCTTCACATGGAAATAATTCAAGAAAGAATCGAAAGAGAAAGCGGAATTGACATTATTACCACCGCGCCCAGCGTTATATACAAAGTCTATAAAACAAACGGGGAAATGGTTCAGATAGACAACCCTACAAATTATCCCGACCCTGCATCAATAGACTACTGTGAAGAACCTATCGTAAGCGCTGATATTATTTCTCCGGCAGAATACGTAGGAAATATTATGGAGCTTTGCCAGGAACGCCGAGGAACTTTTAAAGATATGAAATATATCGATACCGACAGGGTAAGCATACATTATCATCTTCCTTTAAATGAAATAATATATGATTTTTTTGACGCTTTAAAATCAAGAACAAGAGGCTATGCTTCCTTTGATTATGAGCTTATAGGTTACGAAAGATCAAAGCTTGTAAAGCTTGATATAATGTTAAACGGAGATATAGTCGATGCACTTTCTTTTATTGTTCATGAAGAAAAAGCTTATCCCAGAGCAAGAAGAATGGCTGAAAAATTAAAAGAACACATCCCGCGCCAGATGTTTGAAATTCCTATTCAGGCAGCTATCGGAGCAAAAATTATAGCAAGAGAAACCGTAAAAGCAATGCGAAAAGATGTTCTTGCAAAGTGCTACGGCGGGGATATAACAAGAAAGAAAAAACTTCTTGAAAAGCAAAAAGAAGGCAAAAAACGTATGCGTCAGCTTGGAAGTGTAGAAGTTCCTCAGGAAGCTTTTATGTCTGTTTTAAAGCTTGACGAATAACTGTATTGAGGTGTATGCACTTGGAAGGCTTATACATTCATATCCCTTTCTGTAAATCAAAATGCAATTACTGCGACTTTTATTCAAAGCCTGTCATAAAAGACAGGCTTTGTTTTGACATAAAAAATTATACAGACGCATTAAAACGTCATATAGAAAAAATGGCTCCATCTCTTCAGAAATATAATTTTGATACAGTATATTTCGGCGGCGGAACCCCTTCACTTTTAGGAGAAAATCTGTCTTCTATATATAAAACAATAAAAGAAAATTTAAATATTTCCAAAAACTGTGAAGTGACCTTTGAAGCAAATCCTGAAAGCGTAAATATAAATTTAGCAAAATCTGCGTTTTCCGAAGGATTTAACCGTGTATCTCTGGGCCTTCAAAGCGCTGTTGACAGCGAACTTAAAGCTCTCGGCAGAATACATACGAAAAAAGATTTTGAAAATGCTGTAAAAATACTAAAAAATGAAGGGTTTAAAAATATAAGCGCAGATATAATGCTTTCAATTCCATATCAGACAATAAAAAGTCTTGACAAAACCTTGGATTATATTCTTTCTCTTGATTTACAGCATATTTCCGCTTACGGACTTAAAATAGAAAAAAATACTCCTTTTTATAATAACATCGAAAGTCTTAATATATGCGATGAAGAAACTCAAAGAGAAATGTATCTTCATACCGTAAAAAAACTTGAAAAAGCAGGGTTTTATCAGTACGAAATATCTAATTTTGCAAAAAAAGGATTTATTTCAAAACATAATTATAAATACTGGACCGGGGAAAATTATCTTGGTATTGGACCCTATGCTTATTCTTTTTTGGAAAATAAGCGGTTTTTTATGAATTGTGATATACAAAAATTTGAAAACGAAGAAAATATACAAAACGTAATAGAAATCCAGGAAACTTTATCTCAAAACGACATCCTTTTTGAATATATAATGCTTGGGCTCAGACTGAAAGAAGGCCTCAGCTTTAAAAAAATAAAGTCAATTTTAAAAAAAGTAAATACAAATAAAGAAAAAAGTGATAAAATAATAAAGAATTTTATTGATAAATGTAAAATTCTTCAGAAAAACAACTTGGGATTTTTGGAAAATGACAGATTTTATTTAACCCCTGAAGGATTTTTAGTGTCAAATTCTATAATAAATTATCTTGAAATTTAATTTCAGAGGTGAATTAAATGAAAAAAAGGCTCGTGGCTTTAATATCTGCATTAATTTTATTAACAATAAATATATATGCAGCTATAGGAAAATGCGAATTTATTGAAATAAAAGGAGAAAATTTTGTCGTAGATACCTTTCTCGGTGTTGACGCGGTTTATAAAGAAGGGGGCGTAAACGGAAGCGATATCATTTATAACTGCGCCGCTTACATAAAAAAATTTTACAGTACAATTTACGCCTTTAATGTTTATAATCTTTATCAGGGACAAGTTCCTTTATGCGATAAAGATGTTTTTGTTGAAACGGATTTTCCCTCTCCGGGAGATATTATGGCGGAAAATGACGGCAGTCATTTTGCTATAGTAAAAAAATCAGATGAAAACGGCGTTACTTTGATTGAACAAAATTATTATACAAAAGATAAAACAAAAGGCGCAAAAAACAGAGTTGTTTTAAAGGAAGAATATGAAGAAGGAAAAATTAAATTTTATACCTTAAAATCCAAAAATCCTATAACAAAAATGATTGATATACCTTCGGATTTCTGGGGTTATAAAGCAATTGAAAAATGCATGCAGGATAATATTTTTAAAGGAAAAGGCGAAAACTACTTCGGTATAAACGAAAATATGACAAGAGCTCAGTTTGCTCAGATGATATATAATTATTACTCGGTATTTGAAAAAACATCAGAAGATTCGGAAAACAAAATTATTTTTTCCGATGTAACAAAAGAGGATTGGTTTTATGACGGCGTTATGTTCTGCGCTGAAAATGAAATAGTTTTCGGAGATGGGGAAAAATTTGACCCAAACAAAGAAATAAAAAGAGAAGACGCTGCTTTAATTCTTGTAAGAATACTGTTATCAAATGATGAAATACAATCCATAGACGAAAAAAAGCTTTTAAATGAATTAAAAAATAACGGTTTTGAAATTAAAGATACAGATGATATCTCCGATTATGCAAAAAAAGGAGTAATTTTTGCTTTAGGCAATATAATAAACGGGGATGAACAAGGATATTTAAATCCCAAAAATCCTATCACAAGGGCGCAATGTGCGCAGCTTATGTATAATTTTGTTTATTAAATGATTATAAGCGTTTATATGGTGTTTAAAAAGGTTTTGATAACCTTAAGAATTTATATATATATATTTAAAAGAATTTTGATATCTTTCAAAAAGTGTTTATATATACCACATCCACTTTTATTTATAATTATATTCGGTGTTAATAGGGTTTAAAATAAATAACCTCAATTAATCTTTAGTTTTTTAACAGCCAAAAAATATTTGCAAATAAATTTTTTATAATATCCGAAAGGAGTTTTTTATGACTAAATTACTTGAAAAATTTTTTATAAATAAAAACAAAAAAAATATCCGTGAACAATACGGAGTATTATCCGGAATTGTAGGAATTATTGTAAATATTTTATTAAGCTGTTTAAAAATAACGATAGGCTCCCTATCCGGAAGCATAAGCATTTCCGCAGACGGACTTAACAACCTTTCCGACGCCGCTTCTTCAATTATAACTCTAATAGGCTTTAAAATTTCGTCAAAACCTGCCGATAAAGATCATCCTTTCGGTCATCAGCGTGTTGAATATATAACAGGCCTTATTGTTTCTTTTCTGATTATAATTATCGGATTTGAACTTATTAAATCTTCAGTTGATAAAATTCTTAATCCTTCAATTGTAGAGTTCAGCTGGGTTTTAATTATTGTATTATGTCTTTCTGTTCTTTTAAAGCTATGGCTTATGCTATTTAACAAAGGTCTTAACAAAAGCATATCGTCTCCTGCCCTTGACGCTACTGCGGCAGACAGCAGAAACGATGTTTTAACAACTTTGGCAGTTCTTTTAGCATTAATAATAGGGTTTTTTACAAAACTTAATTTAGACGGATATATGGGTGTTTTAGTGGGAGGCTTTATAATTTTTTCCGGTATAGGTCTTGTAAAAGAAACTATTTCTCCGCTTTTAGGAGAAGCTACCAATATAGAAATGGTAAACAAAATAGCTGAAAAAATAAAATCTTACGATGGAATTTTGGGAATTCACGATTTAATGGTACACAGTTACGGCGCGGAAAAATACTATGCCTGTGTACATGCTGAAGTTGACGCTAAAGAAGATATTTTAAAAAGTCATGACCTTATAGATAATATTGAAAGAGATATAAAACAAAACGACGGCATTGACCTTGTTATCCACATGGATCCCATTATAACCGACGATATGGAAACAAATAAAGCAAAATCCATAATAAGAGAAATAATAGATGAAATGGGAGATAATATAGATTTTCATGATTTTCGAATGGTAAAAGGAACTACTCACAGCAATCTGATATTTGACATTCTTATTCCTTATGATTATAAACTTTCCGATAAAGAGCTATGTGATTTTATTCAGCAAAAAGTTACAGAAATAGACCCTTCGTATTTTACAGTAATTTCAGTTGATAAAAGTTATATAGAAATGTAGTGCTATATGCAGTCTTTTGATTTTAATAATTATTTTCTATCAGAAAAAAACTGCTTAAAAATTTTTAATATCCTGTTTCTTTTTGAAGATTTTAAAAAGTCTCTGTCGTCATATAGTTGTAACAGCTTTTATGTTATGATATAATACAACAAAACATGGTTCAAATGCTGTAAGTTTTGTTGTAATTTGAAAGGCGGAGATAATTATTTTTAAAAACTTCTTTTCTGTTGAAAACCTACAGCCTATGGAAATATTCGGTCCGGTACATATATCCCTTCTTTTATTAACTCTTATGGGTGCGGTTTTTCTTTATATATTCAGCGACAGGCTTAAAAAGTGGAAATATAAAGAAAATGTAAGATATATTATGGCAGCAGTATTTTTTATTAATATGGCTATTTATTATCTGAATTATTTTATTCAGGGCGTTTATAACTGGAAAGTACATTTGCCTTTGCATTTATGTTTTATAACCGGTTATATTTTTATGTATATTTTAATAACAAACAACAAAAAACTATATAAAATAGTATATTTTTTTACTTTTATAGGTCCTCTTCCCGCAATGATTTGGCCGGACATGAAATTCGGAACTGATAATTTTGTTTTTTATCAGTTTATTATAAGTCATCATATTCTTCTTTTAACAAGTCTTTACTGTTTATTTGTACTTGATTATGACGTTAAAAAATCTGATATTCCAAAAGCCTTTTTATGCGGAAATATACTGGTTTTGATAATGTTTTGCTTCAACAGTATATTTGATACAAACTATATAATGATGTATAAGCTTCCCGACCATATTATTGAAATGTATCCTTTTGTAACAAAAATCGGATCTCCGATTTTATGGCTTGAACTTATAGGTATTCTTGCAATGGCAGCATCATATGTTCCTGCCGCTATAAAACATTTAAAGAAAGAAAAACAAAGATTATGAAAGATAAAAAAAATATTATAAATTATATAATAATAGGCCTTTCCGCTTTGGTGCTTATTTGTTATATAGTTTTTGTAGACGGAATCGACAATATTTTAAAAGCCTTTACCTCTCCCAAAATAGCCTGGATGCTGGGAGCTGTCGCTTGTATAGTTCTTTATTGGCTGTTTGAAACTATCGTTCTTCACAGTGTTACAAAAACTCTTTATCCGAAACAAAAATTTTATAATACCTTTAAAACAACTATGATAGGTCAGCTTTTTAACTGTCTTACCCCCTGCGCTAGCGGAGGTCAGCCTATGCAAGCATATCATATGACAAAATGCAATGTGCCTTTAGGCATTGCTTCTTCTTCTCTTTTGTCAAGATTTATAGTCTATCAGATAGTTTTAACTATTTATTCTACCATCGTCCTTATTTTTAAATTCGGTTTTTTTGCGGGCAAAGTATCTGCTTTCGAATTTTTGGTATTTATAGGCTTTATTATTAATACTTTTGTTGTAGTAATGCTTTTCTGCGTAGGTTTTTTCCCCGTTTTTGCAAGAAAAGCTTCGCATTTTTTTATCCGCCTCGGAACTAAAATTCATTTAATAAAAAATCCAGAAAAAGCCTATTCATATATTGATAACGAAATAGAACAATTTTATACCTCTTTTATACTTGTTAAAAAAAATCTTAAGCTCATTGCAGTAATGTTTATCTTTTCTGCACTTCAGCTTACCGTATATTTTATAATTCCTTTTTTTGTTTGTCTTTCAATGGGAGTTTCTGCTGATATAATAAATATTATCGCCGCAAGCGCTTTTGTTTTAATGATATCTTCTTTTGTCCCTCTTCCCGGCGCGGCAGGAGGCGCCGAAGGCAGTTTTTATCTTTTCTTCGGAATGTTTTTTGACAAAGGTGAATTTATAAGTATTGCTATCTTATTATGGAGAATTATTACTTTCTACATTCCTATAGGAGCAGGAATGATTTTTTCCGCTAAATTTACAAAAAATAAAGTTGAATAAATTAAACTCCGTAAAATAAATAATTTTACGGAGTTTTTTAAAAGAAAGGCGTATAAATTTGTATAAAATTATTAAATCAAAAAGAAAATCCATAGCTGCCAAAATAGATGAAAACGGTAGAATCATTATCTGCGCACCGTATTTTGTAAATAAACAAACAATTAACCGATTTTTTAATGAGAATAAAACAAAAATATTAAATTTTCAAAATCAGGTTGTTGAAAATATAAATAAAAGAAAAAACTTTAAAATAAATGGTACGCTAAAACTTTTGGGAATGGATTTTCCCGTAATTTACAAAGATAAAGTTTCTTTTGAAAACAATAAGTTTTTTCTCCCAGATAAAGATTTTTCTTTAATTAAAAACGATATAATTTCTCTTTACAAAAATCTTGCGAAAAACCTTATTTTAGACAGAATAGAATATTATAAAGATAAAATCGGAGTAGATTATAACTTTGTTAAAATAAAATCTGTAAAAAGCCGCTGGGGTTCGTGTTCTTCCAAAAAAAACCTTAATTTTTCGTGGAAGCTTGTTATGGCAAATATAAAAATAGTAGATTACGTTGTTGTTCATGAGCTTTGTCATCTAAAGGAAATGAATCACTCTGAAAAGTTTTGGAGAGAAGTTGAAAAAATTCTTCCGGATTATAAAGTAAGAATAAAAATGCTTCGGGATTTTGAAGACACCTTAAAAAAAGAAAATTGGGATTAAGAAATAATTATTCAATATAATATTATTTTTAAAGACAATGATAAGCTTCCTCTATACGCTCGAAATAACATAGGGATGTTTGGAGCGATAATAGGAAAGGTCAGAATAATGGGGGAAGTTCAAAATTACTGTAAAAAAAGACTGACAACATGATGCTGTCAGTCAGAGGAGCGTTAACGACGAAGACTCTCTGAACAGATTCCTCATTTCATTCGGAATTACAATGGAAGTGTTCGAAAGGAAGTATAGAACGTTAGCAAATGACATAGTAAAGTTCTTTAATGGCAGTGAAAGGATATTCGAAATAAAAACGGGCATTTAGAATGACATTAATCCTTCTAAAAACAATTAGTTTTTAAATTTCAGATAACCTCTTTTAATAAAATTTCCAAACCTTTTAAGAAATTTATATTATCTTCTTCTTTTCTTTTTGAAGGTCCTTTCAGCCGCTTTCCGCTTTGGCGTATTTTTTTTGCTATATGCCTTCTCAAAAGCAAAGAATCTATATTTTTATCGGAAAAGATAAGTCCGCTGTGATTTACCGCTTTTGCTTTTTTTGAAAGAACCATTGCTGCCAGCGGATAATCCCCGGTAACGACGATATCGTTTTCCTTTAATAAATTAACTATATAATAATCCGCAAAATCACTGCCTTTATCAACTTTTACGGTTTTTGCTCCCTCTCTTTCGATTTCATGGCAGGTATCACAAACGATGATTACCGGTACATTATATTTTTTTGCTGTCAATATTGTTAAATCAATTACCGGACATCCGTCTCCGTCTATATAAATTGTCATAAATTTTATTCCTTTCTTGACAATGGCTTTTTAATATTATAACATATAAGAATATATGATACCGCAAAAACATCATATTTTTAGATTATATGTACAGAAAGGACGATTTTTGATGGCAAAAGAAAAACTTGTCAAAGAAATTACATCAATGGACGAAGATTTTGCCAAATGGTATACCGATATCGTAAAAAAAGCAGAATTGGTTGAATATTCTTCAGTAAAAGGCTGTATGGTTATAAGACCTTACGGTTATGCTATTTGGGAAAATATCCAGAAAAACCTGGATATTATGTTTAAGGAAACAGGACATGAAAACGTATATATGCCTATGTTTATTCCCGAAAGCCTTTTAAACAAAGAAAAGGAACATGTGGAAGGCTTCGCTCCCGAAGTTGCATGGGTAACTCACGGCGGAAGCGAAAAATTAAACGAAAGACTTTGTGTTCGACCTACGTCCGAAACTCTTTTCTGTGAACATTATAAAAATATTATTCATTCATACAGAGATTTGCCGAAACTTTATAACCAATGGTGCAGTGTTGTCCGCTGGGAAAAGACTACCCGTCCTTTTTTGAGAAGCTCGGAATTTTTATGGCAGGAAGGCCATACAATCCACGAAACCGAAGAAGAAGCGATTGCGGAAACCGAAAGAATGCTTAATATTTATGCAGACTTTGCGCAAAATTATCTTGCAATTCCTGTCCTTAAAGGAAGAAAAACTGAAAAAGAACAATTTGCGGGAGCAAAAGCAACTTATACAATTGAAGCTATGATGCACGACGGAAAAGCTCTTCAATCCGGAACCTCTCATTATTTCGGAGACGGATTTGCCAAAGCTTTTGATATTCTTTATACCGACAGAAATAATCAGCTTAAAAATCCTTATCAGACATCCTGGGGTGTTTCTACAAGACTTATCGGAGCAATTATTATGGTACACGGCGATGACAACGGTCTTGTTCTTCCTCCTAAAATTGCTCCTTCTCAGCTTGTAATAGTTCCTATTGCAATGAAAAAAGAAGGAGTTATCGAAAAGGCGCAGGAGCTTTATGACAATTTAAAAAATGCGGGAATAAGAGTTATAAAGGATTTTTCCGACCAAACTCCAGGCTGGAAATTTGCCGAATATGAAATGAAAGGGGTTCCTTTAAGACTTGAAATAGGGCCCCGTGACATAGAAAATAACAGCTGTATTCTTGTACGCCGTGACAACGGAGAAAAAATAACAGTCGCCCTTGATAATCTTGAAAAAACTGTTTCAAATCTTCTTGAAGACATTCAGAATTCTCTTTTGTCAAAAGCTGAAAAAAATATGAAGCAAAATACTTTTGACGCCGTTGATTTTGATACTATGAAAAAAATTGCCGATGAAAAAAACTGCTTTATTCGTGCAATGTGGTGCGGAAGCCGTGAATGTGAAGAAAAATTAAAGGAAACCGCAGGAGTAACCTCCCGCTGTATGCCTTTTACCGATGAAAAAATATCTGATACCTGTATTTGTTGCGGAAAGAAAGCTGAAAAGCTTGTAGTATGGGGAAAAGCATATTAATATTATTACAAAAAAACAGTCTGAATATTTTATTCAGACTGTTTTTTAATAAAATTCTATAATGAAAAATCTTTTTCAAGCCTTTCAAAAAAATATTATTTTCTGTCATTGATTAAAAATATTTATTCTGTTCTTATGATTAACAAACCGCCGAAAATTTCTGTTAAAACAAAGGGCTTTTTATCCGCAATTTGTTGCTGCAAAACTGAGCATTCCCTTAAAAACTCTTTTCTATATGTATTTTTTTATTATGTAATGCTTTACATAAATAAGTATAATAATTTAAACGATTAACAATAAACTATCCTTTAAACCCTGTCTTTTTAACAATAACCTTGATATTTTAAATATTTATTACATAATTATGCAAAAATAATGTAAATTTATACATAAAAACAAGCTTTTTTATAATAATTCCCAAGCAAAATATACTATTTTTCTGAAATCTGGAATAATATTACACAAAAAATAATTTGACAAAATACCAAAAATAGTCTACAATTTATAAATAAGTTTTTATATAAATTTTTTATATTTACATAAACTTTTTTATTTGATTTTACAGAGGATTTTCCTCTTAAATTTTAAAGACTTAAACTTTTAAGGATGTGTATGTTTTGACAAAATATATTATAAAACGTATTGCTTTAGGGCTTTTGACGGTTTTTATCGTTTCAACTCTTACATTTTTTCTTATGAGACTTATTCCGGGCGGACCGTTTTTGTCTGAAAAAGCTCCTTCAGCGGCAACTTTAGCTGCTCTTGAGAAAAAATATCATTTTAACGAGCCTTTAGGCAAACAATATCTTATTTATATGGAAAACCTTATAAAAGGCGATTTCGGAGTTTCTATGAAAAGAAAAGGAACTACTGTTAACGATATTATTGCTACAGGTTTTCCCGTATCTGCTCAGATAGGCGGAATTTCTATTCTGCTGGCATTCTGCATCGGAGTTCCTTTGGGAACGTATTCCGCTTATAAAAGAGGAAAATTTATAGATAAGCTCATTATGTTTTTCTCTACCTGCGGTATAGCGATTCCAAGCTTTGTGGTTTCCACAATTCTTTTGGTTATTTTCAGCGGATGGCTGGGATGGCTCCCATCTTTCGGTCTTTCTTCTCCGCTTCACTATATAATGCCCATTATTGCCCTTTCTCTGTATCCTGCGGCGTATATTTCAAGACTTATGCGTTCAAGCATGCTTGATGTATTGGGGCAGGATTATATGAGAACGGCAAAAGCTAAAGGCGTAGGTCAGTTCAGTTCTCTTTTCAAACATGCTTTGAGAAACGCTATTTTGCCTGTTGTCACTTATTTAGGTCCGCTTTTGGCTTATACCGTAGTAGGAAGCTTTGTTATTGAAAAAATATTCAACATTCCGGGTCTCGGACGTGATTTTATCAGCTCTATTACCTCCCGTGATTATACCGTAA
>CAKTDK010000009.1 GCA_934541205.1 uncultured Eubacteriales bacterium | reverse complement strand
GTCTTTGTATTTAGGAATTCATAAATTTTACGGTTATACTTCCGACGGAGCTTGCATATTTATGGATTTGGGCCCTACGTCAAATTGGGCATTGGCAGATGCAATAACTCCTTATAAGGTTTTTGATTATATAGTTGATTCTCCGGTTGATTATTATTCTCTTCTTGTTTATAAAGATGGAGAGGTTAACGATATTTGTACCGCTTATTCTAAAGGAATAATTGATGATAATACAATAAAAAGCTTTTATAATGATTTGTATTTAAAATAATTAAAAACTTCCGAACATTTTGTTTGTTCGGAAGTTTTTATATTGGATTACCGTTGTATTTTTTTTAAATTAACTAGATTTTTATTGTGTAAATGGTAGCATGAAGATATGGCATTAAATACTAAACTAATTAAGAAGGGTTTATAATGAAGATTTTAAACATTACAGACAAAGCTTTTCAGACTTATGAAAATGTTGTAAAAGGCTTGGATGTTTCTGACCTTTTAGAAACATTAAAAAATACTCCGCAGTCTGATGATGTTATATATGTGGCGTCTGACGAGAAACTGGAAAATTGTAAATGTACAGAGGCTATTGTATACAGCCTATTTGGAGGTATGTCGATTCAAATTGGCTACTGCAATGGAAGCAACTATTTATTAAACGCTGTAGAATATCATAAAGACTCTAAAGTAAATGTAGCTTTAACTGACTTAATTCTTATTTTGGGAAAAGAGCAGGATGTAAAGGAAGACTGTACATATGATACTTCCAAAATGGAAGCATTTTTTGTTCCGGCGGAACTGTAATTGAAGTTTACAGGACTACTTTGCATATGCTCCATGCGGTATAAATGAAAATAAATTTTGTACAGCAGTTATTTTGCCCATAGGAACTAATACAGATGCTTCGGTAGTACAGAATAACATAAAAGAAGATAAGCTGTTATTTGCAAGAAACAAATGGTTTATTGCACATAAAGAAGCAAAGATAAAAGGAGCTTTTGAAGGGCTGAAAGATGAAAATTAAGTGTAAAATAAGATACTGAAAATAAAATTATTAAATACGGAAAAAATCATATTGTTGTGAAAAATTTTTATTAGAAAAGCTTGTATAAAAATTTTAAATTATAATATATTTCTGTTGTTTTAGATATACTTGTATTATTTATTGTTTTTAGAAATTAAATCAAAAAGCGAATCAAATTTAAAAAAGGACGCTGTATTATATCAGCGTCCTTTTATTATTATAATTTATTTTCCTACATATCTTGAAGGATTTACAAAAGAACCATTTTTCTGAACAGCAAAGTGAAGATGATTTCCCGTACTGTTCCCGGTAGAACCTACTCTTGCAATAACTTCGCCTTTTGCTACTTTTGTTCCTGCAGAAACGAGAAGTTTTGAACAATGAGCATACCATGTTCTAAGTCCGTTTCCATGGTCGATAATAACAAGATATCCATAGCCTGTATTATTCCAGCCCGAAGAAACAACTGTTCCGCCGTCGGCAGCGTAAATTGGATTTCCGTAGGATGTAGCTATATCAATAGCGGGATGAAGTCTTCCCCATCTGTATCCGTAAGGAGATGAAATATATCCTCCGGAAGTAGGCCATCTGAAGTTTCCTGTAGCGGCAGTTGACGGTTTTGGCTTTGTTCCTACAAGAAGAACCTTGTCTACCGGATCTGAAACGACCTGCTTGTTTATAACTTCTCTGTCAACTTCCTGCCCGTCGATATAAGTTGCTTTTGCACTTACAGCAACAACTCCTTTAACTCCGGCTTGTTTTACAGAAGTTTTTCCTACATACAAATCAGAAGAATTTTCTTTTTTAGTTTCAAAATCTATATATTCTGTATATGTGATGTCTTTAACAAATTTTACGGAAAGATAGGGCTCGGGTTTTGAAGTGTTTAAAACTTCCCCAGCATATAGATTATCAAAATTTACATTTGGATTATATGCTTTAAGAGTATCTTTATCTATATCAAGCTTCATGGAAATTGTAGATAAAGTTTCTCCTTCCGCAACGGCATAAAAGCTTGTACTTTTAACATCTGTAATAATATTTCTTATTTCTTCTTCACTTTTAAGAGAAGTTTTGGGATGCATAGCTTTTTCAATTTTAACGTCTTTTATAAATTGTACTTCGCCTTCAAAAGCCTGGCTCATATAAGGAGCTTTTACTTCTTCCAAAAGATTTTCTAAAAGACCGTTTTGGTCAGTAGAAGCTATTAGATTTCCGTCTACGTAAAGACCGTAGGTAATGCCCACATCGTCTTTTGCTTCGTTAAAAAATCTGTCGTAAAGTTTTTCATCTTCGGTATAACCGTCTTTTTTAACAAGAGCAACCGAGTATTTGGGAGTTTCATCGAGAGAATATGCTTCTCCTATTTTATAAGAAATATCGTCTTCAACCTTGTTAACAAGAGTATTGACTTCGTCTTGATTTTGAACATATCCGATAACATCACCTTTATAAGTAACCTTTAAAGCTACAGCAACGTTATTGGTGGAAACGACAAATCCTATAATAAGAACCAGCGTTCCAGCGAGACTCCAGTGTTTTTTTAAAAAGAGGCCGCTTTTTCTTAAAACAAGAACGATATTGTCTTTTGTTATAAAAGGAAGGAGCTTTGAAAAGCATTCTTTTATGAAATCCCATACATACAAAAACAGAATAATTACAAAGTAACCGATTTTTATAATATTTTTTTTACTGAAAGCTCCCATAATTGTTTTGGAAGTCTTTATTGTTTTATTTCCTACTGAAACGATAGAGTTATATATATTCTTAAAGATATTTGTCAACTTATTTTTTCGAGCATGATTTTCTTTTTTTGAAAAGCCTTTTCCGAAAAAGCTTTTAACGCTTTTCGTTAGTCTGTTTTTCATTTAAAGGAATCATCTCCTTTCCACCTTTTGAAAAAGGTTACAAAACGGTTACAAAAAAACTATAAAAGAATAATACATTAATTTTAATGAAAATACAAGCCTAAACAGACTTTTTTGTGGAATTTGTACAAAACAAAATCGAGATTTTGTATTAATTGCACAACAAAGCTTGTTTTCTATATTTAGTTATCATTTTAAAAAATATTACTGTATATTGTGATTATTCACTTTATCCACAGAGTTATCCACAATATTTTATACTTGAGGTATAAAATATTGATTTTATTTTAACAAAGGATATATAAACCATATAATATTTATATTGGATTATATGTAATATAAAGGGTTAAAAAGTTTTTTTCATTATAAAATTAACAAGAAGCTGCCCTTTTCGCGTTACTTTTTGCTTTTTTATCGGAATATAACCTCTTTTTTTAAAAAAACCTTTGGCGGTAATTGAAGAATGGACAGTTATAAAAGGTTTTTTATCACAGAGAACGTTGTCATAAAAATATTTTTCAAGATTATCGCATATAACAGATGCAATTTTTTGGTTTTGATAATTTTTATGGACATAAAGCATATCAAGATATCCGCTGTCATCAATATTTCCGAAACCGATAATTTTTTCATCCTGAAAAGCAATTATTGTATAACTGTTTAAAAATTTTTCGTTCCATTTCATAGCGTCCGTATCTTCAGGAGCCCATGCGTCTATCTGTTTTTTTGTATAATCTTTTGAATTTATAAAATGCACAGTATCATAAAATAAGCTTATCATTTCGTCAAGGTAACAAACCTTATATTTTTTCAGCTGCATAATTTCCTCCTTTAGATAAAAGCAAAGGGAAATAATAATATTATTTCCCTTTTTGGTTTAAAAAATCCAGTATATCCTTTTTCTCGTTTTTAAGATTACCGTCTATTATTTGTTCAAGTATAAGATTTAAAGTTTCTCCGATTTTTTTTCCCTCTTTAAAGCCTAAAGCTATAAGATCGGTTCCGTTTATTTTTAAATCTGATATTTTTATACAGTCATTTTTAGTTTTTATTTCATTATATATATTATATATTTTCTGAAGTTTTTCAAGGTTATCAAGATACTTGGGACTTTGAGCTAATATATCTCCTTTTTTTATTGAAAGAAGTCTTATAAAATTTTCATCTCCGTAATATCCAAGCCATTTTTTTACTTCTTTTTCTGTTTTTAAAGGGATATCATGATATTTGATAATTTCAGTTACATCATGAATGGTTTTTTTGTCATATCTTAATCGGTTTAAAACGTTTAAAGCAATTTCAACGCTTTTTTTCTGATGTGAATAAAAGTGTCCGATTCCCTTTTGGTCTTTTGTAAAAACAAAAGGCTTGCCGATGTCGTGAAAAAAGGCGCAGAGCCTTATAATTTTTTCTTGCGGAACATTGGCTGTTACTTTTAGCGTATGGACATAAACATCATATATATGATGAGGATTTTGTTGATCAAATCCGATCATAGGCTTTATTTCCGGAATGAAAACGCCTATTGTATCTTTAAAATCAAAAAGAACTTTTTCGGCGTTTTTTCCGCATATAATGCCGTTAAATTCTTTATTAATTCTTTCAAAAGAGATATTTTTTAAAAGGTTTTTGCATTTATGAATACTTTCGGAAGTCTTTTTTTCTATAGAAAAGCCAAGGTCTGAGGAAAATCTTAAAGCCCGTAAAATTCTTAAAGCGTCTTCAGAAAAACGAGATTCCGCATCTCCCACAGCTTTTATTATTTTATTTTTTATATCGCTTTTTCCGCCGAAAGGGTCTTTAAATCCGCTTTTCGGATTATATGCTATTGCATTTATTGTAAAATCACGTCTTTTTAAATCTTCAAAAATGTCTTTTGTAAAGCTTATATTTTCGGGATGCCTTAAGTCGTTATATTTTCCGTCTATTCGAAAAGTTGTTATTTCTATAGGATTTGAGTCAATTATAACGGTAATGGTCCCGTGTTTTAACCCTGTTTTTATTACTTTAAAATCTGAAAAGACATTAATAATATCATTTGGAAGAGCAGAAGTTGTTATATCTATGTCCAAAGGAATTTTGCCCAAAAGAAAATCACGGACACATCCACCTACGGCATAAGCTTCAAATCCCGCTTTTTCCAGAATTTCAATAGCTTTTTGTCCGTATAACGGTAAGAATGTATCCATGATTAAAGTCCTCTTTTTAATATTAGTCAAATATAGTTTTCCAGTTTTCTGAATAATATGCGTCAAAACACATTTTTATTTGGTCTTCATTATTTTTTTCCAAGGCAAGAGAAGGAAGAGAATCTATTGAAAAATATCTGCTTTCTGTAGTTTCAATATTTTTATTAAAACTGCCTCCGATTACAGAACATAAAACAAAGATTTTGCACACTCCGTATGCATAGACGGGAAGATTATGCTTTGCTCTGTCTTGTACTGCAATGATAAGGTCTGCTTTTACATCAAGACCGGCTTCCTCTTTTACTTCTTTTACGGTATTTTCTTTAATGGAAAGATTTACGTCAACCCATCCGCCGGGAAGAGACCATTTTCCGTTTCTTTCTTTTACAAGAAGAATTTTATCGTTTTTAAATATTGCGGCGCGGGTATCAAGTTTTGGGGTTTGGTAACCTTTTTCGCAGCAAAATAAGTCTGTCGCTTTTTCTTTTGAAATATCGGCTTTAAAGCTTATTATTTCTGCTGATATTTCTCTTATACGCTGATATCTTTCAAGATCAAAATCGTCTTTTCCGTAAGTGAGCCCTGCCTGAGCTATACTTTGAAGAGCTATCGCCCAATTGAGCCATTTTTTATCGTCCGGCATAAAAAGCACCTTTCTTTAAATTATTCACCGTCTTTTGAAATTTTAATTTCCCGATTTTTTTCATCAAGAAAAACCTGTCTTGTACGAAATTTTTTATCCCGTCTGTATCTGTCAATCACTACGGCAACAGCTACTATAACAATAATAAAAAGCCCTAAAGCAACCCCCATAAATATAATTGCAATAAAAATACTTTCTCCGTTAAAGGAAAAAATGCTGGCGCCGGCAAATAAAAGCGCCATACAAAGACCTAAAAGAACAACAAAGCTTTTGTGAAAAACCCATTTTAGTGTTGCGCTTTTATTTGAAATGCAGCGCTGATTTTCAGATGTAATATTTACATCTCCTTGACAGATTATATCAAGAGAATATTTTGTAAATTCTTTATCTTCCGAAAGCTCCAAAAGCTCTATATTTATATTTCCGTCGCCTTTTACTTCTAAAATTCCGTCGGCACTTACATAATAAGGACTTTCTTCATATTTATAAGGCTTTGCGTCGACAAGTCTTGAAACCATTTTTACTGTATCTGCGACAGGAGAGCTTTTTGTAAAAAAGTTGTTTTGAACAATTTCTATAATATGTTTTCCTTTTGGAAGTTCAATTTCTTTTTTTCCGTCAAGAAGGGAGCGGGGATCCATGAAATCAAGAGGTTTTCCGTTAATAATAATATCATAAACCGGATATTTGTTTTCATAAGCTTTTTGAAACTGAAATGTAATTTTACAGTCTGGCAAAATTATCTCTCCTTAAATATTTTTAAGTTGGCGGATATCTCTTCCTTTAAATAATATAAGCTCCTGATTTCCCAAAAGGCGGGAAACAATACGGTTTTCATATTTACGGGTAAGTCCGTCAGGTTCCAGGTTTGTTGTAATAAGGTTTACAAGACCTTTTTCTTCGCGTGTATTTAGTATATTATAAAGCATTGCGGAAGAAAACGGGGTTATCATTTCGCTTCCCAAATCGTCTATTATCAAAAGAGTGCAGCTGAAGATTTTTTCGGTGTATTCATAGCCTATGTTTGAGTACTTTTCTCTTTCTGTTTTGTCAAAAATATTTTGAGCGTAATCAAAAAAAACATCTTCGCCTTGATCGGTTAAAAAATTATATATACATTTTGCGAGAAAAGTTTTTCCTATCCCTGTGTTTCCGGCGAAAATAAGACCTTTATTGTTTTTGTCAAAGTTTTTGCAGAAGTCTTCAGCGCGGGATTTTACAAACGACATATAATCATATTCACTTATTTCGGAAGAAACGTATTCGTCTTTTCTGTAATATTCTAAATCAAAGGAAGAAAAGGTATTTTCCATAGCTTTTACAGCATTTTTTCTAAGGCGTATTTCTTCTTTTTTTAGTTCTTCTTTAAAACAATCGCACATATAGGTGCCGATAAAACCGTAGTCGCTGCATTTTTTACAGCTGTAGGAAAAGTCAAGATAATCTTCCGGTAAGTTCATATTTTTTAAAAGAAACCGTCTTTTTTCTTTTAATTTTTTATCATTTTGACGGGCAGTTTCCGCAGAAATTCCGCCGTTTTTTAATGCTGAACGGGTAAATGAAGATATATTTAATAGTATTTTTTTATCAATTTCAGCAATTTCCGGACAAGCTTTATGAACTTTTTCTTTTCTTTCTTTAAAAAGAAATTCCTTTTCTTTCCTTGATTTTGAAAAAAGGGCTTTGGTATTTTTATAAGCGGTTTTATAATAATTCATTATTTGCCCTCCTTTGCTTTTTCAATGGCTTTTTCAACAGCGCCTTTAAAATATTTTTCTATATCATAGTTAGGAGTATCGTAATCCTGTTTGGAATTTGTGGAATTATTTTTTTTGTACTCATCTACTTGAGAGGGCTTTGTAATTCCCAGATTTGACCAGACGTCAAGCATTTTATTCATATAAGCAAAAGAAAGACGGCCTGTCCTGTCTGCTGAAATATCATAAGCTTTTTTTATAAGCTCCGGACTTGCCTTAATTTCGTTTATCCATTTTGCTATGTATTTTTTTTCATTTTCGGTAAAAGCGCGATTTATACCAAGCATCGACTTGATTTTTGAAGAAAGCTTTTGGAAGGTTTCTTGTTCAATAAGATATTTATCGGCTTTTTCAAGGGTATTAATTCCGTTTTTGCTCCAGGAGGAACATACTTTTTCTATATAAGCTATGTTGGTTTTTCCAAGGCTTTTACAATAACTTACGCAGGTAAGAATAACTTCAAAAGGCAGCTTGTGATAATCATATATACCGTAAAGCTTTGTAAGTTCGCTTTTTGAAATTGTATGACCTGTAAGCTCTTCGTATTGAAAAACAAAAGAAGAAAAGTTATTGTCGTTCATTTTTTCCGAAATTTCTTCAAAATCATAATCGGGAGTAATTTGATTTTTTCTTACAATGTTGTTTATAAGATAAAATCGCCCGTTTTTTTGGGCCATAATGCCTTTTTCACGCCAGAAATTAAAAGATTCTTTTATCTGAACTTCGGAAAGGCCCGTATCTTTTTTTAAGATTTCTGCCGAAAGCTTGGTGTTTTGATGTCTTAAAAGATATAATATCAGCTTTAAATCACTTTCGCAGGCGTCTTTTAAGTGAACGTCCACAATATCGGAGGGTATCATGAAAAATCTGCTGTATAAAGACATATCAAATATTATATTGTCCATTTAAAAAACCCTCCTTCAATATTTAATTTACTGGTATTATACCATACAGGTTAAAGCAAAATCAACACGAAAGATATTTTAAATTTATTGTCATAATTTTTTAAAGGAAAAGAAGTTTGTTAATTTAGATTTTACAGTTTTGCTATTGTTTTTCCAATAATTATATGTTTTAATAAAATCGTAAGTATTATAATAAAAAAGATTCTACTTTTAAGCTGTCGCTTTTAAACTTTTAACCTTGTCGTTTTGGAAAGATATATTTATTTGTATTATCGGAACTTATTATTAATAATGCACAATTATATATATTTATTATGATTATATATTGTAAAATTAGATTGATAAAAATTTAACAAAGTCTATTGACAATTAAATTTATATAGCATATAATATTGTTAGGAATTTAACAAAGTTAAATTAAAAAATTATAATTATGAGAATTAAAATTGGGAGGTCAGTTTATGGCTACAAAGGCAAAAGAAACAAAAGCTGCTCAAGTTGATGTTAACGAAATGATTGACAAGCTTGTTGCAAATGCCAACAAAGCGCTTGAAGCTTATATGACAATGACTCAGGAGCAGATTGACAAAATTGTTCACGCAATGGCTCTTGCAGGACAGGATCATCACATTGAGCTTGCAAAAATGGCTGTTGACGAAACAGGCAGAGGTGTATTTGAAGATAAGATTATCAAAAATATGTTTGCAACAGAATATATCTGGCATTCTATTAAAAATGAAAAAACCGTAGGAACTATTACAGAAAATGATTTAGAAGGATATATTGAAGTAGCAGAGCCTGTCGGAGTTGTTGCAGGAGTAACTCCTGTTACAAATCCTACTTCAACTACTATGTTTAAATCTTTGATTTGTACAAAATCAAGAAACCCTATAATTTTCGGATTCCATCCGTCAGCTCAGAAATGTTCTGTAGCAGCTGCAAAAGTATTATATGAAGCAGCTTTAAAAGCCGGAGCTCCCGAATACTGTATTCAGTGGATTGAATATCCTTCAATTGAAGCGACAAGCGCTCTTATGAATCATGACGGTGTGTCTCTTATTCTTGCAACAGGCGGTTCCGGAATGGTTAAATCAGCTTATTCAGCCGGTAAACCAGCGCTTGGCGTAGGACCGGGTAATGTACCTTGTTATATTGAAAAAACCGCTAACCTTGAAAGAGCCTGCACTGACCTTATGCTTTCAAAAACCTTTGACAACGGTATGATATGTGCTTCTGAACAGGCTGTTATTGTTGACGAATGTATTTCTAAAGATTTTGAAAGAATTATGGCGGAAAATAACTGTCATTTCTTAAAAGATGATGAAATTAAAAAGGTAACTGATTTTGTATTTAATCCTGAAACAGGCGCTTTAAATTCTGCGATCGTAGGACAAAAAGCTTCTTGGATAGCAGAAAAAGCAGGTGTAAAAGTTGATCCTAAAACAAAAATTCTTATTGCTCCTTTACCTGCTGTAGGACCTGAATATCCTCTTTCAAGAGAAAAATTATCTCCTGTTTTGGCATATTTTAAAGTAAAAGACAGTAAAGAAGGTTTTGAAAGAGCTGAACAGATGCTTCTTATGGGAGGCCTTGGTCACTCTGCGGTTATTCATTCTACAAATACAGATCTTATAAAAGCTTACGGCGAGGCTATGAAGGTTGGCCGTGTAATAGTTAATTCTCCGTCTTCTCAGGGCGGTATCGGAGATATTTATAACTCCAATACTCCGTCTTTGACTTTAGGATGCGGTTCATACGGACACAACTCCACAACTTCAAACGTTTCTACCGTTAACTTGATTAACAAAAAACGTATTGCAAAAAGGAGAGTTAATATGCAGTGGTTTAAAGTTCCGCCGAAGATTTATTTTGAAGAAGATTCCATTCAGTATCTTGAAAAAATGGAAGGTATTGAAAGAGCATTTATCGTTACCGATCCTACAATGGTTAAATTCGGATATGTTGATAAAATTCTTTACTATTTGAGAAAAAGAGAAATTTATTGTCATAGTGAAATATATTCAGACGTTGAGCCGGATCCAGATGTAGAAACAATTATGAGAGGCGTTGAGGCTATGAGAGCTTTCCAGCCTGATGTTATAATTGCTCTTGGCGGAGGTTCTGCAATTGATGCTGCTAAAGGTATGTGGCTTTTCTATGAACATCCCGAAACTTCGTTTGATGGCTTGAAATTAAAATTCCTTGATATAAGAAAAAGAGCGTTTAAATTCCCGAAACTTGGAAAACTTGCTAAACTTGTGGCTATACCTACAACTTCAGGTACAGGTTCCGAAGTTACTTCCTTCTCTGTAATTACAGACAGAAAGAACGGAAATATAAAATATCCTCTTGCCGACTACGCTTTAACTCCTGATGTTGCGATTATCGATCCTCAGTTTGTAATGAGTCTTCCAAAATCTGCAACAGCCGATACAGGTCTTGACGTATTGACTCATGCTATTGAAGCTTACGTTTCTGTTATGGCAAGCGATTACACAGATGGTCTTGCAATGCAGGCTATTGAGCTTGTATTTGAATATTTGCCGAGAGCTTATGAAAACGGCGCAAGCGATAAAGTTGCAAGAGAAAAAATGCATAATGCTTCTTGTATTGCAGGTATGGCGTTTACGAATGCATTTCTTGGACTTAACCATTCAATGGCTCATAAACTTGGAGGGGAATTCCATATTCCTCACGGAAGAGCAAATGCGGTACTTCTTCCTCATGTTGTTGCATATAACTGTCAGAAACCGACTAAGTTTACTGCATTTCCTAAATACGAAAAATTTATTGCGGATGAAAAAGTTGCAAAAATTGCAAAACATTTGGGCATTGCAGGAAAAACAACTCAGGAAAGCTGCGATAATTTTGTAAAAGCTATTAAAGAGCTTATGAAGAAAGTTAATTGTCCTATGTCTATTAAAGAATGCGGAATAGATGAAAAGGAATTCTTTGATAAGGTTGAACGCTTGTCATATAACGCTCATTCCGACCAGTGTACAACAGCAAATCCAAGATATCCTCTTGTTTCTGAAATTACAGAGCTTTATAAAAAGGCATATTACGGAAAATAAGAGTTATATAAATCTTGTCTCATAATTATTTATTATAAAAGGGATATTCTCTTCAAAGAGGATGTCCCTTTTAATTATTGATAAGTAAGAAATTTTATGATATTATAAAATATATAACAAAAAATTACAGGAGGCGCAGTATGGCAAAAAGCAATTATAAAAAAGAAGAAATTTTTGATTATATTAAAAAAGCTATAGAAAAAAATCATATTACGCCTACTATAAGAGAAATATGCGAAAATGTAGGGTTATCTTCCTCTTCAAGCGTTTTTAATCATTTGAAAATTCTTGAACAAGAAGGAAGAATAATAATGACAAAGGGAAAAAGCCGAGGAATTCGGCTTGCGGAAGAAAAGGAAGATAATTTTATAAATGTTCCGCTTATGGGCAATATTACAGCGGGGCTTCCTATTCTTGCGGTTGAAAATATTACGGATTATGTTCCTTATCCTGTTTCAAAAGCGGGGAATAAAGAACTGTTTGCTTTAAATGTAATAGGAGACAGTATGATAAACGCAGGAATATTTGATGGAGATATTATCGTTGCCGAAAAAACTTCATTTGCAGAAAACGGGGATATCGTTGTTGCTTTAATAGGAGATGAGGCGACGGTTAAAACCTTTTATAAAGAAAAAGATGGTTTTCGCCTTCAGCCTGAAAATGATTTATATACTCCTATTTTTACAAAAGAGCTTTCGGTACTTGGCAAAGTGTGTGCAAATTTTAGGTTTTATTAGCTTTGTTTATTAAAAAGATTCCTCACTATGTTCGGAATGATATGGGGTGCATTTGATAATGATCGTAAAAAAGAATGACAATGTCCCATTTTTATTCAGATAGACGAAGTATCGAAGAATTTTTTTTGGAGTGGCACCTTGTAAGCAGTGAGAAATCTTAAAACACTGAAAAAAAGCAATTTTATAAATACATACTTATTTAACAACAAGGAGAATTAAAATGGATATCAGATTTGATGATATAAAATATAAACTTATCGGAATGGAAAAAGATATTTCAGATTTATATGACGCAATGAATATAAAAAACGCCGAAAAACAAGCGGCAGAGCTTGATAAGCAGGCGGCAGCTCCTGATTTTTGGGATGACCAGGAAAACAGCCAGAAGGTTTTAAAAAAATTAAAGCATCTTAAAGATTCAATTGAAGCTTATAATAAGCTTAAAACTCTTTATGAAGATACACTTACTCTTATTGATATGGCAAAAGAACTTGATGACGACAGTCAGATAGACGAAGTTGAGGAAAACTATAAAAAAATCTGTGAGGATTTGGAAAGTCAAAGATTGAAAACTTTGTTAAAAGGAGAATATGATACTTTTAACGCCATTATGACTTTTCATGCGGGAGCAGGGGGAACAGAAGCTCAGGATTGGGCTCAGATGCTTTACAGAATGTATACAAGATGGGCGGAAAGAAAAGGGTTTAAATACAGTGTTATAGATTATCTTGATGGAGATGAGGCGGGAATAAAATCAGCGTCCCTTCTTATTGAAGGAGAATATGCTTACGGATTTTTAAAAAGCGAAATGGGGGTTCATCGTCTTGTAAGAATTTCGCCTTTCGACGCTTCGGGAAGAAGGCATACGTCTTTTGCAAGTATAGAAATTATGCCGGAATTTAATGACGAAATTGAAATAGAAATAAAAGATGAGGATTTGAGAATTGATACCTATCGAAGCGGCGGAGCAGGAGGACAGCATATTAATAAAACCGATTCCGCAGTCAGAATAACTCATCTGCCGACAGGAATAGTCGCAGCCTGCCAAAATGAAAGAAGCCAGCATCAAAATAAAGAAATGGCAATGAAAATGCTTAAATCGAAGCTTTTGGAAATAAAAGAAAGAGAACAGCTTGAAAAGATTGAAGATATAAAAGGCGTTCAGAAGGAAATTGCCTGGGGAAGCCAGATAAGGTCTTATGTATTTATGCCATATACCTTGGTAAAGGATCACAGAACTTCTTTTGAAAATGGAAATGTAACGGCGGTTATGGACGGAGATTTGGACGGATTTATAAACGCTTATTTAAAAAGCCAGGTTAAAAACGATATTTAAGGAGCAATAGGACTTGAGAGCAAGAAAAAAGAAAAATACACCGATTCGGATGGAACGTTGCGGTGATATTTGGGTAAGAGATTATAAAAATCAAAAAGGGAAATGGAATATTCTTTTTAAAAATGAAAATCCTATACATTTGGAAATAGGCTGCGGTAAGGGTGATTTTGTTCTTGGAATGGCAAAGCTTTATCCCGATATAAACTTTGTTGCGCTGGAAAAGTTTCCTGATGTAATAGTTATGGCAATGGAAAAAATTAAAAAAGAAAATATTTCAAATGTTTTATTTATTTCGGCGGATGCAAAGGAACTTTGCGATACTTTTAAAAAAGGAGAAATAGAAAAAATATATTTGAATTTTTCTGATCCTTGGCCCAGAAATAAAAACAGAAAAAGACGGCTTACTCATGAGAATTTTTTGAATATTTATAAAAAACTTTTAAGGAAAGGACAGTTTATATATTTTAAAACAGATAATAAAAAGCTTTTTGAATTTTCGTTAAACGAGTTTTGCAGATGTAATTTTTTACTTCAGAATATTTCCCTTGATTTGCATCAAAGCGGGATTGAAAATAATGTAATGACCGAATATGAAAAAAATTTTTCGGAAAAAGGATTTCCGATTTACAGGCTGGAAGCTATGTATAGATAATATTTTTAAGGAGGATTATATTATGAATGAAAAGGTAAGAAAATATCTTGAAGAAACCAAAGATGATCCTAACACCGAAAAAAATAAAACTCTTATAAAGCTGGGGCTTTATGAAAGGGTATACTATGAAGGAGACAGCGAAAATCCTATCAATGAAGGATATCCTTTTTACGATACTGATGAAAAAGAATTCTACAAAAAAGTTGCTTGTGAAGTAAATGAAGAAGAATATCAGGAGATTTTAAGAAGCAAAATAAAAAAAGAAAATAATATTTATTTACTTTTTTTTGCTTTAGCTATCGTGATGTTTACAGTTGCCATTGGATATTTAATATTTTGCATTTCTCAGCAGCAAATTTTACCTTTCTTTATATATGGATCCATTATGATAGGTATTGGAGTAATTATTTTGGGAAATGCATTTATAATAAAATATCTGAAAGAGGATAAAAATTAAGAGGAGTCGTTATGAACCAAAAGATAAGGGAATACATAAAGAAAAATAAGCCTGAATATTCTGAAAAAGAAAAATTTTTAATCAGCCGGGGATTTTATGACAGAAAATATTATGAAGGCTACGGAAAAAATGCAAAAATGGACGGATACAAATTTTTTGACAGAAAAGCCAAAAGATATTACAGAAAAGAAGCTATAGAAGTTTCTGACTTTGAATATAAAGAAATTTTGGAAATAGAAAAAAATAAAAAGAAAAATTTGTGTTTTTTGTTTTTGGCGATATCCTTATTGATTTTTATTATAGGAGCTATTATAACAGTAAAGCTGATATGGTACGGTGATTTTATATCAGCTCTTGTATACGGTATGATATTTTTTGCGTTTTCGTCTGTTTTATGTGTAGGAGCGTTAATATTAAAATATCTTTTTCAATATAAAAATTAAAGCAAGCAGAATCGTTTCTGCTTGCTTTAATTTTATAAAAAGATTTTTTGGCTTATTTTATCAAAATCCGCTACAGATAAAGTATAATCCTTTTCCGATGCTCCTTGACATTTTAAAGCCGAATCCGATTGCTGAAATGCAAGATATGGAGAATTATTTTCTCTGCTTAAATGACCTAAAATAAATTCATCAGTTTTGTTGTTTAAAAGCCGGGTAATAAAGTTACTGCAGTTTTCATTTGACAAATGACCGAAATCCGATAATATTCTGCGCTTTAAAACATAAGGATATTTCGGATTTGTCATAAGCATGTTTACGTCATGGTTTGATTCAATAAGAACTTTTTGACATTCCATAAGATTTTTTTCCACATCAGAGCAGATTTTCCCTATATCTGTAGCTATCCCAAGCTTTGTTTTGCCGTTAAACAAAGTATAGCCCATACTGTCTGCGCTGTCGTGGCAGGTGTTAAAAGGAATAATTTCAATATCATTTATGTAAAAAGCTTTGTCTTTTTCTATTTCTCTAAAAAGGCTTTGGTCAATATCCGGAAATCTTTTTTTTATACCTTCTAAAGTTTTTTTGTTGGCGTAAATTGGTTTTCTGTAACGTTTTGACGCAGTTTTAAGAGCGTTTATGTGATCGATATGTTCATGAGTAATAAGAATAGCGTTAACCATATCAAAATTTAAATCCAAATCAATAAGGCTTTCATTAAGTTTTTTAAAACTTCCGCCGCAGTCTATAAGAATAACACAGTTATTTTTATATAAAAGGCTGTTGCCGGTGCTTCCGCTGTATAAAGAACAAAAATAATCCATAAAATTCACCTGTTATTAAAATACCGCCTTGACAGAAAATATGTCAAGGCGAAAATATATAAAATCAAATTACATCTTTAATAATACTGCCGTCGGGAATGTTAAGTTTTTTAATGTCAGCGCCCAGCTTTTGAAGTTTTTCAACAAGATTTTCATAGCCTCTTTCAATATAATGAATATCTTCCACTTCGGTTTTGCCTTCAGCCATAAGACCGGCGATAACAAGAGCGGCTCCTGCTCTTAAATCACAGGATTTTACCGGAGCTCCCATAAGGTTATTGGTTCCTTCCACAACAGCGACTTTTCCGTCAACTTGTATTTCGGCGCCCATTTTGTTAAGTTCGCTTACATAACGAAAACGATGGTCATAGACACCTTCTGTAACAATGCTTGTCCCTTTTGCAACGGAAAGAAGAGTAGTAAACTGAGGCTGCATATCTGTCGGAAATCCGGGATAATAATAAGTTTTTATATTTGTTTTAGTTAACGGATTTTTATAAAAAACCCTTACGCTGTCATCATATTCTTCAACGCCTACACCTGCTTCAATAAGCTTGGCGGTAATACATTCGAGATGTTTGGGGATAACATTTTTTATTAAAACATCGCCCTTTGTAGCTGCAGCGGCTATCATATAAGTGCCGGCTTCTATTTGATCGGGGATAATGGTGTAGGTCGCGCCGCTTAGATGTTTAACTCCGTTAATTTTTATAACATCGGTGCCTGCGCCTTTGACGTCTGCGCCCATGGTATTTAAAAAGTTTGCAAGGTCAACTATATGAGGTTCTTTAGCGGCATTTTCAATATAAGTAGTGCCTTCTGCTTTAACTGCTGCCAGCATAATGTTGATAGTAGCACCTACGCTTGCCATATCAAGGTAGATTGTGGTACCGGTAAGTTTTTCGGCTTTTCCTACTATACAGCCGCCATTTTCAACCTGAATGTCTGCTCCCAAAAGGCTGAAACCTTTCAGATGCTGGTCAATAGGTCTTACTCCAAAATCACAGCCGCCAGGCATAGGAACAATACAATTTTTGCATCTTCCCAAAAGAGCGCCTATAAGATAACATGAGGCTCTCATTTTTGCAGGCAAGTCTGAAGGAGCTTCAAAAGTTTTAACATTTGTACAATCTATTTCAACTATGGATGGCTTTATAGTTTTAATGCTTGCACCCATATTATATAAAATTTCAAGAATTAGTTTTACATCGCTTATATCCGGTAGATTTTCAATAATGCAAGGACCCTCGGCGAGTAAAACTGCCGGTATAACTGCAACCGCAGCATTTTTGGCTCCGGCGATTTCCACGCTGCCGGATAATTTTTTGTTGCCGTGTATAATATATTTTTCCAAAAATTATCATCCCCAATACAAACATTCATATCATTATATCATTTTAATATAATTAATGCAACTCTATATTAAACAAAAAGATATGACAAAAAATTCATTTTGCGGGAAGAGTAAGGACAAAACAGTTTCCTTCTTTAAAAGAAGTATCCAAAATTAAATCTCCGCCGTGTTTGTGAGCAGTTTCTTTTGAAATTGCAAGACCAAGGCCAGTTCCGCCGGTTTGTCTTGAACGAGCCTTGTCAATACGGAAAAATCTTTCAAAAACTTTGTCTTTATATTCCTCTGGAATTTTTTCTCCGTGATCTTTTATGCTTACAATAATATTGTAACCTTTTTCTTTCATACTAATACTTACAATATCATTTTTTACAGTGTATTTTATGGCATTTGATATAATGTTTTCTATACAGCGGTAAATCAAGCTTTCATCGGCTTTTACGATATAATCGAAAACTTCTTTTAAATCAAATTTTATGTTTTTTTCCGAAGCTTTGATTTGGGTATTTTTTATAACGGAAATTATTACATTTTTTAAATTGAAATTCGTTTTTATTAAAGTTTGTTCTTTTTCTGTCTTTGACAAGGTGAGCATATCTTTTACAATAAAAGTCATTCTGTCGGTTTCGCTTATAATAGTTTTTAAAAACTCTTTTTGAATTTCTAAAGGCATATCGTCATCTTCATAAATACTTTGAGCATAGCTTTTTACTACGGTGAGCGGAGTTTTAAGCTCATGAGAAGCATTTGCCGCAAAGTCTTTTTGCAGGGATATATAATTTTGTTCGTCTGTTATATCATGAATTATACAAAGAAGATTTTTTTCCTTTGTTTCAAAACAAGCAAATACAAGTTTTAAACTTTTTTGATTGTGTGAGAAAGTATAAGCCAAAGTTTCTTCTTTAAGAGAAATTAAATTATCAAAATCGTTTTTTAAAAAAGGAAATATATCGGCAAAATCATCTTTTTCTTTAAAATTTAAAAAATTTTCCGCGGCTTTGTTTTGATGATATAAATTTCCTTTTTCGGAAAAAACCATTACGCCGTCGGTAAGATGAGAAAAAATAGCATCAAGTTTATTTTTTTCATTTTTTAAATTGGTTAGAGACTTTTTTAGTTCAAAAGACATATTATTAAAGGCGTTTGACAAAAGTCCGATTTCATCATTTTTTGTATAATTGATTTTTAAATTAAGATTGCCTTTTTTCATTTCTTTTGCGGCAAAAGTCAATTCTTCCAAAGGTTTTGTAATAATTTTTGAGATTTTAAAAGAAATTATAACTGATAAAACAAGGCCGAGAAAACAGCAAATAAGAGTTAAAACCGTAACGGAAAAAATAATGCGGTTTACATTTGACATGTTGTCGGTTATACAGATAACCCCTAAAACCGTATCCTTATATTTTAAAGGAGCGCAAAAAATCATTGAGTTTCCAAAATAATTACGGGTATTTTGAAAATCTCCTTTTACAGCTATTTTAAAATTTTTATTTTTGACAATATCACGGTTATCAAAAAAACTTTCTCCGTAAAGAGTATTCCCTTCGGGAGATAAAATAATATAGCTTCTATCGTTATTTAAAGATAAATTAAGCTTTTGGTTTTCCATTCCCGAAATTACGTTTGACAAAAAGTCTTCGCTGCTTTTTGAAAGACTTGAATATTGGTTTATAAAGTCTTTATTAAGAATCTTTTGTATATCGGAATAAAAATTGTTTATAAAATATATTCGTACAAAAAGGCTTATAAGGCTTCCTACAAATATAAGCATTATTAAAACAAGAGATATAAATGAAGTAAGAAACCGAAAATTAAGAGTATCTTTTTTAAGTTTCATAAGTAATTAATCCTCGCTGTTAAAATAATATCCTATTCCGCGGCGGGTTTTTATGATATCATATTTTTCAATATCTCCTTCAAGCTTTGTTCGAAGACGTTTTATGGTTACGTCAACTCCTCTTGTATCTCCCACGTATCCTTCATAGCCCCACACTTTTTTTAAAAGCTCTTCTCTCGAAAAAACGTTTGAAGGATTTTTTATAAATAAATCAAGAAGAATATTTTCCCTTGAAGTAAGAGAAATTTTATTTCCGTCTTTTATAATTTCGCTGTTTTTTTTATCAAAAAAAATATTGCTGCGTATTTTTACTTTTGAATTTAAACTGTTTGCAGAAATTTTTCTTATATTTGCGTTTATTCTTGCAATAAGTTCCCTGTTTGAAAAAGGTTTTGAAACATAGTCGTCCGCACCCGTTTCAAAGCCTTTTACCTTTGAATCTTCATCGTCCAGCGCAGTAAGCATTATAACCGGAGTTTGTTTTTTTTCTTTTATTTCTTTTAAAATATCAAATCCGTTTATAAAAGGCAGCATAACGTCTAAAAGAATAATATCAAAATCATTATTTAAAGCTTTTTCAAGGCCTTGTCTGCCGTCTTCGGCAATGTTTACGGAAAAACCTTCTTTTTCAAGTATATATTTTAAAACGGATATTATATTTTTGTCGTCTTCAATAACAAGGATACTGTTCATTTTTATATTCCTCCGAAGCAAGAATATTTATACTATAATAAATAGTATAACATATATTTAAAAAAACTGTAAGTACTTTTGGACAGAGGCAATTTATGTAAAAATGAAATATAAGTTTCAAAAGTAAATTTTGGTTAAAGAATAAATAAGTTTACATAATATCACAGTAAATCTTCATTTTTTGAAATTTTTTATTTATAAAAATTTCTGAAAATGTGAGGAAATAAGGGTTTATAAACATTATCCACCAAGTTTTCCACATCGATTATGTAAACATTTCAATAAAATGTTAAAAATTTTTTATCCACCGTTTAAAATGGCGGTATTCCACATTTTCCACAGAGTTATCCACATTTTCGGGGAAAACTTAATTTTTTATTCATCGATATAAGATTAAATAAAACCCTTGATTTTTCAGCATTTTCAAGAAATTTTACACAAAATGGTATTTGGTGAATGAAGAAATTCAACTTTTTGCATTTTTTAAATTGATTAGGATGTCAATAGCAGTTTTTGACCATTTTTAAAAAATTTTATTATTGACATAATGTCGAAAAGGCTGTATAATAAGTAAAAAATCAGGGGTGCTGTAAAAAGCTGAGAGAAATTTATTTTCAACCCTTTTAACCTGAAGTGGATAATGCCATCGTAGGAAGATTTATTTTTTAAAACGAAACATTATCCATAGAGCCGTGCTCTATGGATTTTATTTTGGCTATGAGATAAAGCTTTGTTAATCCTGCAGGGAAAAAGGAATCCCGCAGGATTTTTTTATAAAAAATTTTAGGAGGGGTTTTGATGAAAACCAACAGAGTAAACGCGCTGGTGGAATGCGCAGTAATGGTCGCTCTTTCCACAATACTTTCATTTATTAAAATAATTGACTTGCCGTATGGGGGAACCGTAACTCTTTGTTCGATGGTTCCTATAATCGTTGTCGCTTACAGAAGAGGGACAAGCTGGGGGCTTTTAGCAGCTTTTGTATACAGTCTTATTCAGCTTTTAACAGGACTTTCAAGCTTAAAAGGGATAGAGGGCTTTTTTATAGTTATGGGTTCTGTGCTTCTTGATTATGTAATTGCCTTTACAGTGCTTGGTCTTGGTGGAATTTTCAGAAAAAGCATAAAAAATGCGCCTGTTTCATTGGCGCTTGGGGCTTTAGTCGCTACGGTGGCAAGATATGTTTGCAGCTTTTTATCGGGGGCTCTTTTATGGAGCGGATATGCTGAAGATACCCTTGCAGATATGGCGGAAAAAGGCCTTTCTATGGCAACTGATATTTTAGCTAATTTCTCGGGAACAGGACTTGCGGTTATATATTCTTTGTTCTATAATGGAATATATATGGTACCTGAAATTATATTGACGGTGGCAGTATGTGCAATTTTGGGATTTGTTCCGAAAATAGCAAAAAAGTATTAATTTAGTCTTATATTACAAAAAACAGGGATAACATTTTGTTATCCCTGTTTTTTGTAATTGTAATTATAAATTTTTTGAAATATAATAGTGATAATATAAAGAGATTTTTTATGATAAAAGAGAAGGTTGTATTTCAGAAAAGTAAATGATGAAGAATTTTTAAAAAATGATTAATAGAGTCCTTACTGTGTTAGAAATAGCAAGTAGAATAAATGTAATAGCAAGTAAAATAAAATAATGACAAGCGGGGGAGATAAGATGATAAAAGGAATAGTTTATACTTCAAATTCGGGGTTTACAAAAGAATATGCAAAAATGCTGTCAAAAAGGCTTTCAATTCCTGCATATTCATTAAAGGAAAGCCAAAAAATTCTTTGTAAAAATGATGAAATAATATATATGGGCTGGATTATGGCAAATATTATAAAAGGATATAAAAAAGCAAATAAAAAATATAATATCAAAGTTTTGTGCGCGGTAGGGATGAAAGAATTTTCAGAAGAGGTTATAAGTCAAATAAAAACGGCAAACAGTATTGGGAGGGATTTATTTTATCTTCAGGGCGGATTTGATATGAACAGGCTTTCCGGAGTTTATAAGTTTTTTATGATGGGGATGTTAAAAGGAATTGAAAAGGAACTTAAAGAAACTTTTGATAAAAGCAAAGGGGATATGCTAAGTATATTAAAAGAGGGAAAAAGTTTTATATCAGATAAAAATCTTGGTGAAATTGAAAGTTTGTGCAAAAACAGTTTAATATAAAGGGCAAAAGTAATGTATTTATTGTATATTAAGTCAAATTGACAACAGTATAAAAAACATAGTATAATTTAAAATGATAATAAATGGAAGTAAGCAAAGAAAGGGTAAGGATTTTTATGACAAAGTATACTAAAGAGGATATTATCCGTATAGTAGATGAAGAAAATGTCAAATTTATAAGATTACAGTTTGCGGATATTTTCGGAACTATAAAAAATGTAACTGTAACAAAAAGTCAGCTTTCAAAAGCTCTTGACAATCAATGTATGTTTGACGGTTCTTCTATTGAGGGCTTTGTGCGTATTGAAGAATCGGATATGTATTTAAGACCTGATTTAAATTCCTTTGTGATTTTTCCTTTTGGGGACGAGCTTGGAAAAACCGCAAGGCTTATATGCGATACTTATACCACAAAAGGAGAAGCTTTTCAGGGAGATCCGAGAAATGTTTTGCAGAAAGTGCTTAAGGAAGCTAAAGAAATGGGCTTTTCTCTAAACGTAGGACCGGAACTGGAATTTTTCTTGTTTAATACCGATGAAAAAGGAAATCCTACCACTCAGACAAATGATGACGCAGGATATTTTGATTTCGGACCTATTGATTCAGGCGAAGACGCAAGACGGGATATGTGCAACGTTCTTGAAAAAATGGGATTTGAAATAGAAGCATCTCATCATGAAGTTGCAAGAGGGCAGCATGAAATTGACTTTAAATATGACGACGCTTTAACCACCGCGGATAATATACAGACTTTTAAGCTTGTTGTAAAAACTGTTGCAAAAAAACATAATCTTCACGCAACATTTATGCCAAAGCCCATATTCGGAATCTGCGGAAACGGAATGCATATTAATATGTCTTTGTCAAAGGACGGCAAAAATGCTTTTTATGACAAATCAGATAAACTGAATTTAAGTGAAACCGCATATCATTTTATTGCTGGAATAATGGATCATATAAAAGGTATCGCAGCTGTTACAAATCCTCTTGTAAATTCATATAAACGTCTTGTCCCGGGATATGAAGCGCCGGTTTATATAGCTTGGTCTGCAAGCAATAGAAGTCCTCTTATAAGAATTCCGTCGGCAAGGGGAGAAGGAACAAGAGTTGAACTTAGAAATCCCGACCCTTCCTGCAATCCTTACCTTGCGATTGCCCTTTTGCTTGCTGCGGGACTTGAGGGAATTAAAAAACAGCTTATGCCTACCGAAAGCATTGATATGAATATATATGAAATGAGCGATCTTGAAAGAAATAAATATAATGTTGAAAGTCTTCCAAATTCACTTGAAAACGCAATAGAAGCTATGGAAAAAGATGAATTTATTGCAAGAACTTTAGGTCCTCATGTATATTCTCAGTATGTAAATGCTAAGAAAAAAGAATGGATGATGTATACTACAAGGGTAAGTCAATGGGAAATAGATCAGTATCTTATTAATTTTTAATATATTTTGCTTATAATATTTTATTGAAAGAGGCTGTGTCGTATGAAATTTACAAAAATGCAGAGTATAGGAAACGATTATATATACGTAGATTGTATAAATCAGAAAGTTGATAATCCCCAAAATCTGGCGTTTAAACTTTCCGACCGTCATTTTGGAATCGGAGCGGACGGACTTGTGCTTATAAAAAACAGCGAAGTTGCGGATTTTAAAATGGAAATATATAACTGTGACGGTACTCAGGCGGAAATGGGCGGAAACGCTATACGATGCGTAGGAAAATATGTGTATGACAATGCTTTTACCCAAAATAAAAAGCTTAAAATTGAAACTCTTGCCGGTATTAAGGATATAGAACTGTTTTTTGACGACGGTAAGGTGAATATGGTTAAGGTAGATATGGGACAGCCTGACTTTTCTCCGAAAAATATACCTGTTTTATTAAAAAAAGAAAAAATAATAAATGAAGAAATATTTATTAAGGATACAAAATTTAATATTACCTGTTTATCAATGGGAAATCCTCATGCGGTAGTATTTTTTGACGATATAAGATTTCTGAATATAGAAAAGCTTGGTCCTGCTTTTGAAAATTATGAGCTTTTCCCTAAAAAAATAAATACTGAATTTGTAAAAATAATAGACGATGAAACTATTGAAATGCGAGTATGGGAAAGAGGAATAGGGGAAACTTACGCCTGCGGAACGGGAGCCTGCGCTGCGGTTATAGCTTCTGTTTTAAACGGACACACAAAGGATAATGTAGAGGTAAGACTTAAAAAGGGAAGCCTTTATGTTTATTTTAATGAACAGCAAAACAAAGTTTTTCTTATGGGTGAAACAAATAAAGTTTATGACGGAGAAATTGATATTGATAAATTTATATAAAGAAAGGAAATATTTATGAGCAAAATAAAAGTAGGTATCGTCGGATACGGAAATCTTGGTAAAGGTGTTGAAAAAGCGATAAAACAAAATTCGGATATAGAGCTTGTGAAAATATTTACAAGAAGAGATCCTAAAACTTTGGGAGAAAATTTTGAAAATATTTCAAACGCTTTTTCATATAAAGATAAAATTGACGTAATGATAATGTGCGGAGGCTCGGCAACAGATCTTCCGGTTCAGGTTCCGGAAATGGCTGAAATGTTTTGTACGGTTGACAGCTTTGATACCCATGCAAAAATTCCCGAATTTTTTGAAAAAGTAAACTGCGCCGCAAAAAAAGGCGGAAATTTATCTGTTATTTCAGCAGGTTGGGATCCGGGCTTGTTTTCATTGAATAGGGTTTTAATGGACAGTATTTTGCCTTGCGGAAAAACTTATACGTTTTGGGGAAAAGGCGTAAGTCAGGGACACAGCGATGCAATAAGACGTGTTGACGGCGTTTTGGACGCAAAACAGTATACAATTCCTGTTGACGCCGCTTTGGAAAGCGTAAGAAAAGGTGAACAGAAGGATTTTACAACTAGAGAAAAACATACAAGACTTTGTTTTGTTGTAGCAAAAGAGGGAGCCGATAAGGCGAAAATTGAGCAGGAAATTAAAAATATGCCTAATTATTTCAGCGATTATGATACTACGGTTAATTTTATTACAAAAGAAGAGCTTTTGAAAAATCACAGCGGACTTCCTCACGGAGGATTTGTTATAAGAACAGGTACCACCGGAGAAAATACAAAACAGAAAATTGAGTTTCAGCTTGAACTTGAAAGCAATCCGGAATTTACTTCAAGCGTTCTGGTTTGCTGTGCAAGAGCGGCTTTTAAAATGCATCAGAAAGGTCAGACAGGTGCTGTTTCAATGCTTGATATTCCTTTCGGAATGTTGTCCTCATTGTCGGAAGAAGAACTTAGAGAAAAATATCTTTAATAAAAAAAGAATACTTTTAAAAGCAGATTGCAAGAAGGAAGCCATTTAAAAATAAATGTCTTCCTTTTTTATATGTGATAGTAATTTATTATTAAAATGTATTATATTGAATGTAGACTTTTTTGTGATAATAATAAATAATATTATGGAAAGTAATAAATATTTAACATGGAAAGTGATATATGATGAAAAGCTATGTGAAAGATGTTATAATAAAAAAGGAAAAATTTTTTAGAAGGGTAAAATTATATGGCCTTTTCCGCCTTTACATTTATATTGCAGATGTTATATAGCAAAATTAAAAGCCTATAGGGCAGGAACTGCTTGCAATAATGGTACGGATGGAGCAGATTGGTGGCTTAAAATGTATGGAAGATTGCCGGAATATTATATTGATTATAATGATGCAAAAAATTTGGGATGGAACTCTAATACAGGAAATTTACTGAAAATTTCTCCAGGTAAAATGATTTCTAACGGAATTTTTAAAAATAAAAGTAATAAACTTCCGGAATCACCTAATAGGATTTGGTATGAAGCAGATATTAATTATAATGGTGGATTCAGAGGTTCAGATAGGATTATATATTCAAATGATGGATTAATATTTGTTACATACGATCATTATGAAACTTTTGCAGAGATTATATAAGGAGAATATATAAAAATGAAAAGTAAAAAAAATTTGTATAAAGAAAACCCAGAAGAAAATATAATACTTGATTTTAAAAGCTGTAAGTATTATTTTGATATACATAAAGAATTAAAAGAGAAATTTAAATTTCCTGATTATTACGGAAATAATTGGGACGCTTTATGGGATTGTATGCGGGAATTTTTTAACAGCAAATTAACAATAGAAATTTATGGC